>NZ_DBGS01000004.1:0-20678 GCF_002295455.1 Thalassospira sp. UBA848
GTGCCAAAGATCTGGCGTTTTATCGGGCAAGTATTTGGCAATGCCCGCCATCCGTCCGTCGCCTATGCCCAGACACGTGCACAACAAGCAGAGACTGCTACTGGGATGCCAAAGCTGGATCTGTCCGGGGCAGGTGGCGGATCATTGCCGCCAACGAATAACCCGAAACTTCCGCACGAATAACATCGTGTTTAGATGAAACAAAAGCCCGCAAGCATGTGACTTGCGGGCTTTTTATTTGTTGGTCTGACCTTAATCAGAATTCGGCTTCGATCACACGATCCCGGATTTCTGCGGCCATCGCATCACCCAGTTCATCGATGCCATAGGTCTTCTGGTGCTTGAAGCCAATGCGGCGAACCGAAGCGGTTTTTTCTTCTGCTTCGCGTTTGCCCAGCGCAAGGATCATCGGTACCTTGGCATGGCTGTGTTCGCGGACCTTGTAGTTGATTTTCTCGTTACGGGTATCGAGCTCAACATTCAGGCCCTTGGCTTCGAGAGCAGCTTTAACCTCGTGCGCATAGTCATCTGCGTCATTGGTAATGGTGCAGACAACTGCGTGAACCGGTGACAGCCAAAGCGGCAGGCGACCAGCGTAGTTCTCGATCAGAATACCGATGAAACGTTCGAGCGAGCCCAGAATCGCACGGTGCAACATGACCGGGCGGTGCTTTTCGCCGTCTTCGCCCATATAGGATGCATCGAGACGTTCCGGCAGAACGAAGTCGGCCTGAAGCGTGCCGCACTGCCAGTCACGGCCAATCGCATCACGCAGAACGAATTCAAGCTTCGGTCCATAGAACGCGCCTTCACCCGGATTGACTTCGAGTGCCAGGCCAGCTTCCAGGGCCGCTTCACGAAGGGCTGCTTCAGCCTTGTCCCAGATTTCATCCGAACCGGCACGCACTTCCGGACGGTCCGAAAACTTCACAAGAATGTCGGTAAAGCCAAAATCCTTGTAGACCGATTTCAGAAGGTCACAGAAAATCTTGGTTTCCGAGACAATCTGGTCTTCGGTGCAGAAAATATGGGCATCATCCTGGATGAACTGGCGCACACGCATGATGCCATGCAGACCGCCAGACGGTTCATTTCGATGGCAGCAGCCAAATTCCGCCATACGCAGCGGCAAGTCGCGATAGGATTTGCTGCCAAGGCGGAAAATCTGCACGTGGCACGGGCAGTTCATCGGTTTGAGCGCCAGAACGCGTTCTGGATCATCTTCATCCGGGGTGGTGGTGAACATGTTCTCGCGGAACTTTTCCCAGTGACCGGATTTTTCCCAGAGCACACGGTCGACAAGCTGCGGCGTACGGACTTCCTGATAACCGGCATCATCGAGACGATCACGGATATAGGTTTCGACCTTGCGATACAGCTTCAGACCCTTGTCGTGCCAGAAAACAGAACCCTGCGCTTCTTCCTGCATGTGGAACAGGTCCATCTCGCGGCCAAGGCGGCGATGATCGCGCTTTTCTGCTTCTTCAAGCATGTGCAGATACGCATCCAGGTCTTCCTTGCTTTCCCAGCAAGTGCCATAGATACGCTGCAGCATTTCATTATCGGAATTGCCACGCCAATAGGCGCCGGCAACCTTCATCAATTTGAAGGCCTTGCCGATCTTGCCGGTCGAGGGCGCATGCGGGCCGCGGCACAAGTCGATGAAGTCACCCTGACGATAGCAGGTGATGGTCTCATCTTCCGGCAGGTCTTCGATGATTTCGGCTTTGTACTTTTCGCCTTTCTCAAGGAAGAACTTGATGGCTTCGTTGCGATCCCAGACTTCGCGCACAATCGGCTCATTCCGCTCGATGATCTTGTGCATCTGCTTTTCGATCTTGACCAGATCGTCGGGCGTAAATGGCGTCTCGCGGGCAAAGTCGTAATAGAAACCATTTTCGATGGACGGGCCAATCGTGACCTGCGTATCGGGATAGAGTTCCTGAACGGCTTCGGCCATCACGTGGGCGCAATCGTGACGGATCAGCGGAAGAACCTCTTCATGGCCCTTGGTCACGATTTCGATAGTCGCGTCAGTGTCAATCTCTCGCGCGAGGTCGCGCACTTCGCCGTTGACGATGATGGCAAAGGACTTCTTTGCCAGCGAAGAACTGATGCTTTTGGCGACATCGAACCCCGATACCGGGCCGTCAAATTCGCGTACGGCACCATCGGGAAGGGTCAGGGCAATCATGGTTGGCTCAACTCTGCTTTATCTGCGGGCATAATTCAGTAATGCACATATAAGACCCGCATGTTTACGCGGGGTAAATGCACAAGAAAAGGAATTTCAGGATGAGGTCAAGTTCGCTCTTTGAAAAAAGCGACTTTCGGGACAGCACGAACCGCGCTGCAGCCATTGCGGCATGCAGTTAGTTTGGCGGTATTCAACTTTTTGTCGGCAAAGCCGTGCATTGATACTATCCCGTAAGGTGAAGAGCCAATATAACAGGACAAACATGTAGAGCAAGATAGAAGCCTTGGCCTTTGGCCTGTTTTGCAAAAACATCATAACGGCGCCACCAACGCCACCGAAGGGAGCCCCAAATGTCGAGCCCGGAAGTTCGCCGGAACATTATGATATTGAGTCTGTGTGTCGCGCTGTCTGCCAGTGCGATGTCATTGATTTTTACCGTCGCCGCCGTCATTGGTTTTTCACTTGCCAGTGACAAATCCCTTTCAACCCTTCCTGTTGCCTTCATGATGATCGCTATGATGGCGATGACAGCCCCGTCAGCCGTCATCATGGCCAAGATGGGACGCAAATTCGGATTCTGGATGGGGGCTACGGTCGCGATGCTGGGTGCGGTATCGGGGATGGGGGCCGTCTATTATTCGAACTTCTGGCTGCTGTGTATTGCCTGTGCGTGTATCGGGGCCGGAAACGCAGTGGCGATGCAGTATCGGTTTGCCGCCGCCGAAGCAGCGCCGGCAGAATTCCGGGCGCGTGCGATTTCCTACACGATGCTGGGTGGGTTGGCCTCTGCCTTTATCGGCCCCAACTTGGCAAGTTTTGCCCGCGACTGGTTTGATACCGTGCCGTTTCTTGGCACCTTTGTTGCCTTGATCGGATTGCAGTTCCTGTTGGTGATCGCAATTGGGCAATTGCGGTTGCCTGATATGCGCGGGCACAAGCACCCTGAACCAGCACGTCCGCTTAAAACCGTGATGGGCCAACCGGCTGTCATTGTTGCAATCATTGCCGGTGCACTGGGCTATGCGGTCATGAGCTTTGTGATGACGGCGACGCCGCTTGCGATTCTTGATTGTGATTACGCGTTTGGCGATGCGGCATTTATCATTCAATGGCATGTGGTCGGTATGTATGCGCCCGGGTTCTTTACCGGCAACCTGATCAAACGTTTTGGCGCCCTTAAAGTCATTCAGGCTGGTGCGATCCTGAACTTTGTGTGCCTGGCTGTCGGTCTTGCCGGTCAGGATTTGATCGGCAATTTCTGGGTGTCTCTGGTGTTGCTCGGAATTGGCTGGAACTTCATGTTTGTTGGTGCAACCACGTTCCTGACGGAAAATTACCGTCCATCCGAACAGGCCCGCGTGCAGGCGATCAATGAATTTTGTGTCTTCGGGACGGTTGCGATCGCATCTTTGTCCGCCGGTACAATCTATGCCGGATCGGGTTGGGTGACACTGCTTTACAGTGCGGCCCTGCCGGTTGGTCTGGTGTTGTTGGTTGTTGCAACCTTTGCAATTCGGCGACGGGCGCAGACTGCCTGAAAGCGTGCAATACGACGACACGAGAAGGGCCGCAATCGCGGCCCTTTTTGATTTCTGAGGAAGTCAGTGATGACCACTGAGGATATCGAGCGCGTGCGACCGGAACTCCCGATTATAGAGAACCAGCGTTACCCATGTTGCACAGATAACAAATGCGACCGGGTGGTAGAACCATGCCAGTGCTGACAGGGCAAAGAAATAGGCCCGAATGCCACGATTAAAGTTATGTGCCGACATCATGCTCATCCTTGAAGCGCGGGCCGCAGCGCGCGGGGCATCGGGTTCATCTGCATCAGGGGCAGCACCAATCAGGATCGAGCAATAGTTGGATAAGCGAAACGCCCATGTGAATTTGAAAAAGGCGTAAATAAAGATCACAATCAGCAACACCACCTTGCATTCCCACACGCCGGGTGTTGTGACAGCCGCAAAGGGCAGGGCGGACACTGTTTCAATTGCCTTGTCGGTATAGCCCAACAACGCCACGAGGCCGATCAGAACAAGAATGGTGGTCGATGAAAAGAAACTGATGCCCGTAATCAGGTTGCTGGCAATGGATGTGTCGACCATCCTGATATCGCGTTTAAGCATCTGTTCCATCCAGCGATGGCGATTTCTTGCCATATGGGCCGAAATGGAGTTTCGACGTCTTGAACTGGCATCTGCAAACAGCGTGTAACCCACCCACCAGGCAAAAGCCCAGAAGAATGCGACAATATCGAGAAGCGTGAAGGCGGGCATGACACTATCCGTTAAAAGCTGACCGTGTAGAGCTATTATAATCTGAGGTGTTGATCCTAGTGATATTGCGATAATGTTCGCAATCTTCTTTGTCAGGATTTATTGCGGGCAATGTGATGGCTGCATAGCAGATGACCATATCACCAGTCCGGGTTGAGTTTTCCCGCAATCCAGAGTATCAGCAGCGCAAATTCAGATTGGAGAGCGACATGAGCGATCTTGAAAACGATCTTGGCGAAGATATCGACTTCGATGAATTCGAAGCGCATACCGAAAAGCTGCTGGCGGATGGCCGGACCAAAGACGATCTGTTCGAGTTCGTCGGTTTCATGAATATCAACGAAGTTGGTACGCATATGATTGCGGCCGAGATGGTTCTTGATGAAGACGCCATCGACCAGATGAGCAAGAACCTGCGCAAACTCGAAATCGATCTTGGACCGCTCGGCGAACTGACGGGCGGCCTTAAGGGCGGTGAAGATGTTAAACGCGCGCTTGGTGCGCTGTTCCTTGAGCTGGTTGAGCTGTGCGAACTTGATGAAGACGACGACGATGCGGGCGAGCTTTCCGAAGAATCGCTTCTGCTTCTGAACTTTATCAAACGCTTTAACCCGCAGATGCGCCGCCTGACGGTTGCGCTGACCGACACCGATGATGATGACGTGTCCTGCGAATACGAAGTGACCAACTGGTAAGCCAGGGCTTGCCGATCAGGCAGATATTAATGTAGCTAAAGGCAGGGCATCGTCCCTGCCTTTTTCTGTTTCGGAGCCACCACCGTGACCGTCATGCGATCTACCGCTGCTGCCAAACGTCTTCAAACCTATCAGGAACGCCTCACACAAGGGCAGGAACCGATGCCAGAGGCCGCAGAGCTGCGTGCGTGGATCGAAGAGAATCGCGATAGTTTCCGGTCTGTGATGGAATGCGACCTCAAGACCTGTACAAAGATCGTTTACGACTTCTCATCGAATGGCGACGTCGTCATTGGCGGGGAAAGCGATCCGGCGCGCCAAACCGAAATCATGTGGCAGCAACTTGCAGATGCCAAGGCGCCTGTCGGCGTTGGCCGCTATCGCGAAGACAGGATTTGCTATCAATCCGAACAGTTTAAAAATGATGGCGAGGCACGAAGCCAGCATCTGGGCATTGATTTGTTCGCTCCAGCATACACGCCTGTGTTTGCGCCACTTGACGGGGTTGTACACAGCTTTGCGGATAACAACCTGCACCTTGATTATGGGCCGACGATCATCTTGCAGCATGAACCGGCTGCCGGGGTTAAATTCTATACGCTTTACGGCCACTTAAGTCGCGATTCTCTTGAAGGGCTGTACAAGGGCATGGAAATAACTGCGGGCGATCAACTATGCCGTTTTGGGGATTTCCCGATAAATGGCGACTGGATTCCGCATCTGCATTTCCAGATCATTTTTGACATGCTGGGTCGGGAAGGGGACTTCTTTGGCGCGGCCAAGCCTTCTGAGTGGGATATGTGGGAAAACATCTGCCCCAATGCGAACCTGATACTGCAAATGCCGGAAAACGTAACCGCTTCGCGGGATGGGGTGTGATGCAACCGCGTCTTAAGGCAGGTTTATGGGTGCGGGGGCAGATCGCGATTTGCCAGTCAAAGCTGATCACGGCGATGGTCGCTCATAAGGGCAACGAAGACGCAGGTGCTGTGCTTTTGAAGCTTAACCGGTTTGACGCGGGGTGTTTTGTCTACTCACGCGTGACCACGCTCGATGGTGACCTTGGTTGGATGTTGGTTGCCGGTGGGCCGGATGGGGGCCGGGAAACGGAATTTGACTGCGACGAATACTGTCGCAAGCAAGTGGGATTTGATCGCGATGTCTGGGTGCTGGAGATCGAGGATCACAAGTCGGAATATGAGCTTGATGCCCCGATTGTTGATTTCTGAGATGCACGACTGAAAAGAAAAAGGCTGGCAATCAAATGCCAGCCTTCACCATCTGCATGACGCGCAAGCGGTTGCTTAGGCGGTACGCTGCAAAAGGTGATAACCGAAGTCGGTTTCAACCACGTCAGAGGTCGCGCCAACATCCATGCTGAAGGCGGCGGCATCAAATTCCGGAACCATCATGCCACGACCAAAGAATCCAAGGTCACCACCCTGCTGGCCGGACGGGCAGTCAGAGTTTGATTTGGCGAGTTCTGCGAAATCAGCACCTGTTGCGATCTGATCTTTAAGTGCATTGATTTCGGTCAGGGCTTCATCCTTGGTCCGGGTAGCGGTCGAACGGGCCGAACCGGCATACATCAGAAGAATGTGGGATGCGCGAACTTGTTCACTCATAATGGTTCCTTTCTTCCGTCAGAGCTTGCGCAAGACGGTTTTTCTGCAAAGTTAGAAGTTTATGGTTAACGCCAAGGGTCCAAACCGATGCACAGCCGTATACTCCTGTACATGGGGTTGGGCCCTAGACATTGCCCATGCCTTGTGGCTTGTTACGACAAATCGAACCGAGATGAAAGAGAAGAGGCAGATTGATGCTTGCTGTTGTGTCCCCGGCCAAGAAGCTGGATTTTGAAACAGATGTCCCGGAAATGTCTGTTTCCCAACCTGCATTTCTCGATGACACAGAAGAACTCATTGATGTCGCGCGCAAAAAAAGTCGCAGCGACTTGATGAAACTTATGGGCATCAGTGAAAACCTGGCTGATCTGAACTATCAAAGATTCCAGCATTTTTCTCGTCCTTTTGATCGGACCAACGCAAAACCGGCGATTTTTGCATTTCGTGGTGACACCTATGTCGGGCTTGATGCCGATACGATGAAGGCTGCGGATATCGACTGGGCCGAAGATCATTTTCGGATGCTTTCCGGGCTTTATGGTCTGCTTAAACCGCGTGATTTGATGCAGCCATACCGTCTTGAAATGGGAACACGTCTTGCCAATCCGCGTGGCAAGGACCTCTATGCATTCTGGGACGACAAGCTTTCCAAACAGATCAATGAAATCACCAAGGGTCATAAGGATCGGAGCCTGATCAATCTGGCCTCGAACGAGTATTTCAAATCGATCAAGACCAAGGTGCTTGATGGCCCGGTCATTACCCCTGTCTTCAAAGAGGTAAAGGGGGGCACGGCCAAGGTTGTCGGGTTCTCAGCCAAGCGTGCACGTGGCATGATGGCGCGCTATATGATTGACAATCGGCTCGAAGACCCGCAAGACCTCAAGAAATTTGATGTCGACGGCTATCGCTATCAGGATGACCTCTCCACTGAGACAGAGTGGGTCTTTACGCGTATCCACGACAAGTAACGACAACTATCCGGTGAAGTCTTATGACCGACGAGCATCTTGAACAGCTCGAGGAAGAAAACGTTTTACCCGAAGCGCATCCGTTTTCGGGCTATTTACGCACGTTTTTCCGTGGACCGGGGCGTTCGCGCAGCCTGACCCGCGAAGAAGCGTTTGAAGCGTTTTCCATGATCCTGCGTGACGAGGTTGAACCGATCCAGCTTGGCGCGTTTTTGTTGATGCTGCGCTATCGGGCCGAAACGCCCGAAGAACTTGCTGGCATGATCGAGGCTGTGCGCAAGGCGGCCCGACTGGAGCCGGATGAAGACGGCGAGGATGATGCGCTTGAACGCCCTGCGCTCGATTGGCCATCTTATGCTGCCGGTCGAACCCGTGGTTTGCCATGGTTTGTTCTTTCAGCCCTGTTGCTGTCACAAAACGGCGTGCCGATCCTGATGCATGGCTACAATTCGCACCTTGTAAATGGCGTCGGCACAGAAGCCGCCATCAAGGCTCTGAAATTGCCAATTGCCATGTCTGCAGAGGAAGCACGGTCGGATATCGCATCCAAGGGCTTTGCATATTTGCCGTTACGCCATATGCATCCGAAACTGCAGGAACTGATTGGTTTGCGCCCATTGCTTGGTCTGCGCAGTCCGGTTAATACCCTTCTTCGGTTGTTAAACCCGCTGCAAGCACGTTCTGCGTTTCTTGGCGTGTTTCACCCGGCGTTTCTCGACGTTCATCGCGAAACCGGCAGGCTGCTTGAATTGCCGCGCATTGGCGTGATCAAGGGTGGCGGCGGCGAGGCGGAAAGAACGCCTTACAAGCATGTCGATTTGCGCATGCTTGATAATGGCGAACTCAATGATGTTCGCTGGCCTGCATTGTTGTCTAAACCCGCAAAAGATGATGAAGACCAAAGCCCGGTATCGCTTAAACACTTCCTTGGTGTTTGGCGTGGCGATGTCGAAGACATCCCTGCAGAGGCCAAAATCAAAGGCAGCGCAGCTATGGCAGCCTTCCTTGCCGGTAAGGCGGATTATATGGATGAGGCAGAAAGCCTTGTTCAAGACTGGTGGGATAATCGCGACCGGGACGTCGGGTGATGTTCTGCGCTTAGGTGACAGCAGATGAAAGGGACGGGAACCCGTCCCTTTTTTTATGCTTAGAAGGATGACCCGGGCTCTTTCAGAAACGCCAGTTCCTCAGGCGTCGATTGGCGGTCCAATATCTCATTACGATGCGGATAGCGGCCAAACCGGTCTATGATCTTTTTGTGTTTCAGCTCGAACTCATAATTGGTTTCAAGCCCCGGCTGCGAAAACAGATCAACCGCCACTTCGTGGATGATCTCGGATTCTGAATGCATATAGGGCATATACAGGAATGCTTGTTCCTGCGGTGTCACGAGTTTGCGATCCAGTCCCAGTGAAACGGCTTCTTGTGCCAGAACCAGTGCCATTGGGTCGGTGGCAAAGGATTGCGGTTGATCGCGGTACATATTGCGCGAAAACTGATCAAGAACGATGATCTCGGCCAAACGGCCATGCGGCGTTTTTCGCCAGGTAAAAAGCTCGCCTGTGCACGCTGCTGCGTGAAAATCGGAAAAGCGTTCGGTGATATGGCGATCAAGGGAAGTATCCTTGATAAACCACTGTTTTTCTTCAAGTTCCTTGAACCAGAAAACAAGAACTGTTTCAGGTGTCATAATGTTTTCGCCCGTCGTGTTTGAGGCATTCTTTGCCTGCTGGTAAAGGTGCGAACGATCTTTGCGTAGCCCCCAGATAACGTCAAGCCATTGGCCCAAAAGTTTGTTGTTCAGCAACGGGGCAAATAGTTGACAGCAATCCGTCGCGCGTGGATTATGAAACGGTCTTTGGTGTTGATCAGAATGGATCAACTTAAAAGGGAACGTGGTGCGTCACGCATGACAAAGCCACGGCTGCCCCCGCAACTGTAAGCGGTCAGAGCACTGCATATGCCACTGGTACAAGCCGGGAAGGCGCAGTGTTTTTAAAGCCGCGAGCCAGGAGACCTGCCTTTGACTGCCGGGTGTTTATGGCCCGGTATAAAACTGTTGGACGCCGGGGTGAGCGTCAGGTTGCAGGGGTACACACGGTCTTAACAAGATCCGCAATCTTGCTTCCAGCCATCCTATCGTTCTTTGTCCTGACCCTGCGCGTTGGGCCGTTGGCTTGCGTGCATCGTTTGAGAAAGAGACGATTACATGTTGAAGACCCTTGGCAGGCTTGTCATTGCAAGCACCTGCGTGATGTCGGCCATATTGCCGGCGCATGCTCATTTTCAATTGGCCTATACGCCGGAAGTGAATGTTAGCAGGGCGGGCGACCAGCCCGTTAAACTGATTTTCTGGCATCCGTTTGAAAATGGTCATGTCATGGATATGGCAGAGCCGTTGGATTTTTATGCGGTTAATCGCGGCAAGAAAATTGATTTAAAATCAACGCTTTCGCCGATCACCTTTACCGGAAGCGCGAATTCGGCAGCCGCCTTTGACGGTGTGCTGACGCTTCGGCGCAGCGGTGACTATGTGATGGTTGTCGTTCCAGCACCGTATTATGAAGAAAGCGAAGATATCTTCATCCAGCAAATCACAAAATCCTATGTCAGCCGCAACGAAATCCCGACAGACTGGATGGAACCGCAAGGGCTGAAAACCGAGATTCTGCCGCTTAATCGGCCAACCAATATCATTGCAGGTTCAACCTTCACTGGTCGCGTTCTCAGCAACGGGAAACCGTTGGCGGGTGTAGAGGTTGAAGTCGAATACATGGCGGCTGAACCCGACATGGCCAGCAATACGCCCCAGGCACCAACCGCATCGCCAATGCCTGGTGGTGCCGTGGTCGCACTTTCCGATAAAAACGGGTATTTCACATTCGGCGTTCCAAAAGCGGGCTTTTGGGGGTTCGCAGCACTTGGCAGCGGCCCTGACAAAAAATTTCAGGGTAAAGAGCTTTCACAGGATGCAGTCCTGTGGGTTCGCGCCTATGATGTGAAATAGGCGAGGGGCAGAACAGATGCATATTGTGGATGGTGCGCTGGCACCGGAAGTTTTGATTGGTGGGGGTGTTCTTGCAGTGGCCGGGCTTGGCTTGGGACTGCGGAAACTTCCAATTGATAAAATCCCGGCAACCGGGGTTTTGTCGGCAACATTCTTTGTTGCGTCGCTTATTCATGTGCCAGTTGGGCCCTCCAGTGTGCACCTCATCATGAGTGGTCTTGCCGGGCTGGTGCTGGGCTGGGCCGCGTTTCCAGCACTTTTCGTTGGTCTGTTACTGCAAGCGATATTCTTTGGCTTTGGCGGTTTGACGGTACTTGGCGTCAATACGGTGAATATCGCATTTCCCGCTGTGTTGGCAGGGCTCCTGTTCCGGGGGATGGTTGCACGTGTTCCGCCGGTCCCAGCGGCTGTGTTCGGTGGGGTGGCTGGTGCGTTCTCAATCGCACTCACGACCCTTTTTGTCGCAATTTCCCTGGGGCTTAGCGGGGATGCATTTATCCCGGCGGCTAAACTGGTATTCTTTGCCCATATCCCGATCATGATCGTTGAAGGCCTTGTCTCTGCGGCTTCTGTCTATCTTATTGCCAAGGTCAAACCGGCCCTGTTGCAACCTGCAGATCCCGTTGAAGACTTTCAAATGCAGGCAGCAGTCTTGCGCGCAAATCAGGCGGAGCAGACACCAAATGGTTAGGCTGCTTGCTTTGCTTTTGACCATGGTTGCGCTTCTCCAGGGGACTGGTAGCGCAGAGGCGCACAAGGTGATTGCGTCTGTATTCCCAAGTGGACCCAGCATCGAAGGGGAAGTCGGCTTCTCAAATGGTGTCATGGCCGGCAACACTTTGGTCGAAGTGCTGGCCCCCGATGGCACGAAGATTGACGAAATCACCACTGATGAAGATGGCTTTTTCGTATACACGCCATCAGGTGATGTGGATTTACGTTTTCGTGCGGACCTTGGTGCAGGTCACGTGGCAGAAGCTGCATTTGCCATAAACGACTTATCAAACGTCGCGCTGGAAAATGCGACAAGTGCTTCATCTGCGAAGGTGGCAGTGGTTGCAACAACCGAGAACGCGGCTCCGGCCATTACCCGTGCCCAGAAAGAAATCATTGCATCTATCGTGCGCGATGAATTGCGCCCGCTTCGCCGCGAAATCACGGCATACAAGGAAAAGAACGATCTTCAATCGATTCTGGGCGGTATTGGTTATATATTCGGGGCATTCGGGATTGTTTATTACCTTGCCGCGCGACGCCTAAGAGCAAAAGCACCTGAAGCATGAGCCATCTTTTCGGACATGATCACCCCTTGAACGTCAAGGCAGGTGCCGGGAACCCCATCGCATTTGTCGAAAGGTTCGATCCACGAGCGCGTGTCCTTGCTGCTTGTGTTTTTGCGATTGTCGTTGTTGCCCTGCAACAGATTGAATTCGCGCTCTGTGCCCTGGCGCTTGCCGCTATGACAATGAGCCTGACCGATCTGCCCTGGCGCGTGACATTAAAACGCATGGCCGCCATGGATGGGTTCATCATCGTCATGCTGATCATGTTGCCCTTCACGACACCGGGAACACCGATGTTTACCGTTTTCGGGGCAGAGGCCAGCAAAGAGGGCCTGAGGCATGCCATTCTTGTCGGTGTCCGCGCGAATGCGGTTGTTTTGATGATGCTAAGCCTGCTTGCAGGCATGACGCCGGTGACCCTTGGCCATGCGCTATACCGCTTGAAATGTCCGGCAGCACTTGTGCATCTGATGATGTTTACCGTGCGCTATATCTCTGTGCTGCATGACGAATATCACCGTCTTCGTATGGCCATGAAACTGCGCGGCTTCAAGGCGCGCAATAATGCCCACACATACCGATCATTCGGGTATTTGTTTGGTATGCTGGTAGTGCGATCGCTTGAGCGTGCGGAACGAGTGCTTGAAGCCATGAAGTGTCGTGGGTTCAGCGGCCATTTCCCGTTGATTGACGATATGGCCTTTGGGCGTCGAGATGGTTTGTTCGCCGTAATTTTCCTGGCGTTGATCACCGCGCTAGTCCTGTTGGATCGAATTTATGTCTTCGCTTATTGAACTGAATGATATTTCGTATGGCTATCGTGCGGGCCAAAACGTGCTGGATCATGTCAGCCTGACGCTTGACCCCGGCGAACGGCTGTTTATTGCCGGGCCAAACGGGGCGGGCAAGAGTACGCTACTACGGATCATCGTGGGGCTCATCAAACCGCACGCGGGCGAAATCCGGGCCTTTGGCTCGCCACGTGTTACCGAGACGGAATTTCATGACTTGCGCTGCCGTGTGGGTTTCATCGTGCAGGACCCGGATGATCAGTTATTCTGTCCGACAGTTATCGAAGACATTGCCTTCGGCCCGCTAAACCTTGGTGCCAGCCGCGAAGAGGCGCTTGCAATTGTTGATGATGTCCTGGATCAACTGCATCTCAAGCATCTGCGCGAACGGATCACGCACGAACTTTCGGGGGGCGAAAAGCGGCTGGTATCGGTGGCAGCGGTACTTGCAATGAAGCCAGATGTCTTGTTGCTCGATGAGCCGACCAACGCGCTTGATGAAGAAAATATGCACCGGCTTGAGGAAATCCTGCTTGGTCTGCCTCAGGCGATGATCCTTGTATCGCATGATCCGCATTTTCGCCGCAAACTGGCAACACGGATCATTGAACTGCGCACGGGAAAAATGCTTCAATTACCGGAAAAGAAATGTACGGCCAGTGCGCGGGCCAAAGAGGCCGAGGACGCATCCTGAGGACGGGAACGGTTGGGTGAAAGTGAAAGGGCGGAGATGACATCAAGCATATCCCCATTTACCAAACCGGCCTTTCGCCATTTGTTTGCAGCCCAGATCACGTCACTGGTTGGCACGGGGTTGACCACGGTGGCTCTCTCGCTACTGGCTTATGACCTTGCCGGGGATGATGCCGGGCGGGTGCTGGGTTCCATCCTTGTTCTGAAGATGGTGACTTATCTTCTGATCGCGCCGGTTGCGGGCGGCATGGCACATTTGCTGCCACGGCGGATGTGGCTGGTCGGCCTTGATGTGCTGCGTGCGGTGATCGTCCTATGTTTGCCATTCGTTGACCAAGTCTGGCAGATTTTCGTTCTGGTGTTTCTGGTCAATGCGGCGTCTGCTGCCTTTACCCCGGTCTTTCAGGCGATAATTCCCGAAATTCTTCCGAACGAGAAGGCCTATACCAAGGGGCTTTCATACGCCCGCCTGGCCTATGATCTTGAAAACCTCGTCAGTCCGGCGGTTGCGGCGGCACTGCTTGCCATCTGGTCCTTTGACAGTCTGTTCATGGCAAACAGTCTGACATTTGCACTTTCAGCCTTGTTGATCATGACCACCGTTGTGCCTCAAGCAGCAGCAACAGATCGGCTTGGCGGTATCTATGACAATACGATCTTCGGGATCGTAGCCTATTTGAAAACACCACGCTTGCGCGGGCTTTTGGCGGTTTACTTTGCCGTGTCATCGGTCGGTGCGATGATTATCGTCAATACGGTTGTTTTGACCCGTGGTGTTCTTGGCGGCAGTGAGTTCCTGACCACCAGCTTCCTCGCCTGTGCGGGCGGCGGATCCATGATTGCCGCTTTTTTGATCCCGCGCTTGATCGAACGCACTGGTGAACGCCGATTGATGCTTTCGGGCATCGTCGGGGCAGCGGCGGCGATGTTACTCGGTGGTGCTTTGTTGGTCGCTGGTGAACGGGGTGTGATGGCGTTTGCAAGCCTGTGGGTCATTGCAGGCGCAGGTACGACTTTTGCCCAAACGCCGGGTGGTCGGTTGGTTCAACGATCGGCAGGTGACGGCGATCGGTCGGCTTTCTTTGCAGCCAATTTTGCACTGTCACATGGTGGCTGGCTGTTTGCCTATGGTATTGTTGGCTGGCTTGGCAGTTTGGCTGACCTGTCTGTTGCGTTTCTGGCCTCAGGTGGTCTTGCGTTCATGGCAATCATTGCTGCAATCTTGCTGTGGCCCAAGGAAGACAAGCTTGCAATACGCCACAGCCATCCCGGGTTTTGGCATGAACATCCGCATGAGCATAATGATCCTCATCACGTGCATGTTCATGAAGATGCACAGGACAGGGAAAAACACCGACATCGCCACTATCACCCGCCTGTGACCCATAAACATCACTTTGTCATCGACAGTCATCATACAAAATGGCCGATGGAAAGCGGGGATCGTGTCTAGCGGATATGTGCTGCTGATAGAATGTGAGGAAAACTCACTTTTGTGATTTATGGCCCGCCATACCAAGTTTCATCGAGTATTGCGATGTCCAAACCCTGATGGACCGGGACTTCGTCCGGATTTCTGTTAAAGCAAGATTTGCAAAATGTGTTGTAAACAACTGATTTTGTAATCGGTTGTTACGCGATATAGTTTTGCAATCAATGGCAGGAGGGTTTGGCATGGAAATTGTCTATGTCTCAAGTGATGGTCGGCAACACTGGATCGACGCAAAACTGCGTCCGACATTAACCCTTGAACAGGCGATTAGCCAAAGCCAGCCCGGTCAAATGATCCGGATGATTGCCGGTGACTATTGCATTGATGAACCTTTGCGGTTTCCGTGCAGCGGGACTTCTGAACAACCAATCATCGTCCGGGGTGAACCCGATGCGATCATCAATGCGAACAAGCAGCCCGATCCATCTGTATCGGCAAGCAATCCCGGGCGGCACGGCTTTGCTGTATTCCAGTTAATTGATGTCGCCCATATTCGGATCGAGCTATTTACCATCAAACGCGCCTGGCCGAGTGCCGTCTATATCGAGAACAGTCATGATCTGGCTTTTCGTGATCTTGATATCACCAACGGGACCTATGCCTTTTATGCAAATGGTGAACAAACCCGTGGCATTTCGATATCGGACTGTCGATGGGTACAGGACCCAAATATCTGGCGCGGCATCCGCTGGGACGAAATCCATGATGGCAAGGACGAAAGCGGCAATGTCATCAAGGTTGAGTACCGCTATCTGAATGGTGCCTTTTTTGGCGCTGATGACATTATCGGCGATGTAGAGATCATCCGAAACGATATCTGTGATTGCTATAATGGCGTCCGGATGGATGTTTCGCCCCATAACCTGAATGCCCCGGTTGGCAGTTTTAACCGCGACGTCCGGATATTAGACAACCGCTTTCGATATATTCGCGATAATCCGATCGAACCCGAAGCCACGGCGGTCGGTTGGTGGATTGGGCGCAACCGGTTTTATAACTGCCACAAGCTGTTCTCCCAGGACGGTGTCCGTGGCGGGTTCTGGTACTATTATGGAAATATCTGCTGGTTTGACAGCCGACCGGGCCCGGAGGGTGATGAGTATAATGGCGGCGCTGTTTTCAAGCTGGGCAAAGGCGGGGCCGTGGCGCAGCCCGATTACGTATCGGTTTGCCTGCACAACAGCTTTTTCTTACGCCAGAAATACATCAAAAAGGGAACAACACGCGGTTTGATCAATGCGCGCAACGCCATTGAACATGCGGATCCAAACAAACTGCCTGAAGACTTGATGCCAGTTGATCAGTCCTTCTTTGGTCCATCCGATAAGCTTGATCTGTCAGCGGACGGACCATTACCGGTTCAGTTTGCCGGTGATCTTGCCAATCACGTGACTTATCCCGACGTATTTTCCCCTTATGATGGTGTTCTGAGCGCGCCACGCGCCTCCGATACGCCATTGTTCGAGGATGGACTGGCTGCACGCTTCGAGCTTCGCGCGCAGCATCAGGAAGCTTATTGCGATGCATTGGATGTGCCGATGCCAGATGGCAGTACGTGGTCTAGTGAAAGCGGGTATTGGCCTGGGGCACGTACGCGTGGTTCAGTTTTCGAAGGTCCGAACTACATTCCTGTCGATCTTGAATATGTCCGTTCCCTACCAGTCTATAATGATTGACACGACGCCATCGTAAGACACCACACCAGGTGTTTTCGCCTTACGTATGCGTAAATCAGTTGACTGGGCTGTCGGAATGTTGCGATGGTGGCGCACCGCATTCAACAAACAAGAAAAATCATGAACGACAAGCTTTATAGCATCACCGAACTGGCCGAAGAGTTCGACATTACCCCGCGCGCAATCCGGTTTTATGAAACCAAAAACCTGCTTTCGCCTCAGCGGGCAGGGGCGACGCGTGTTTACAACTATCGTGACCGTGCACGGCTAATGCTTGTTCTGCGTGGAAAGCGTCTTGGTTTCTCGCTCGAAGACATCAAGGAATATATTGACCTTTACGATGCTGACCGCAGCCGCACCGAGCAGCTTGCACATTTGATGCTGGTTGGAAGACGGCGGATCGAAGAGCTTGAACAGCAATTGGAAGATGTTCAGACGACTTTGCATGAACTGCGCGTGATCGAGACCGAAGCCAGAGACTCACTGCTTGAAAAGGGTATCGACCCTGAAAAGGCCGTGGCCGATATCAAGGCAAAACTCGTCACCGAGACAGCCTGACACGCAACATCGCGTTATCTCAAGAAAAAGCCCGGCCAAATGCCGGGCTTTTTGCATGTTTTGATCATCGCTTGGTCATTCTGTGTCGCGCTGCAATGGCAACGTCACCTCAAACACATCTTCATCAGGAATGAATTTTCGGGTGAAGCCCAGGCTTTCACACAAGGTCAGCATGCGGCGGTTGTTTGGCAGAACCTGACCAATAAAGGTTTCTGTGCCTTTGCGACGGCAGAACTCGATCATTTTTTCCATTAGGATACGGCCAAGCCCGCGCCCCTTGATGTCGGAACGAACCATGATGGCGTATTCGGCCGTTTCGTTGTTCGGGTCAATCACAACCTGAACAATGCCGTGGAATTCAACTTCTTCGTCGCCATCGACCAGAATGGCAAGGAAGGCCATGTCGCGGTCGTAATCAAGCTGCGTCTGACGCGCCATTTCCGAATGCGGCAGTTCACGAACCGATCCGAAGAAGCGGAAATGAATGTCTTCAGGGGTCAGGCGCGACATGAACTCATAGTGAGCAGGTTCATCTTCTGGCTTGATTGGCCGTAGCAAATAAGTCGTACCATCATCCATCACCACTTTCTCTTTGAGGTGACGCGGGTAGGGGTGAATTGCCAGACGGTTTTCGTCGCTCAGTACTTTTGGCGTGACCTTGATGCGGGCATCAAGCGCGATGACGCCTTCGCGGTCAGCCAAGAGCGGGTTCATATCAAGTTCGACAACTTCACCCAACTGCACTACAAGCTGCGACAGGCGCACCAGTGTCATGTACAGCTCTTCAAGGTTCACTGCGGGCACATCGCGATAGCCCTGAAGCAGTTTGTGAATACGTGTGCCTTCCACAAGCTCGCGGGCAAGCTTCATGTTAAGTGGCGGCAATGCCATGGCACGGTCACGAACAACTTCGACCTCAACACCGCCGTGGCCAAACAGAATGACCGGCCCGAATATCGGGTCGGTGGTCATGCCAACGATCAGTTCGCGTGCGCCGGACCGTTTGACCATTTCCTGAACGGTAAAGCCACGCAGACGTGCTTCCGGGAACTTTTCGCGAATGACGCGTTCCATTTTTTCCGCAGCAGCCCGAACTTCTTCCCCGTTTTCAAGGTTCAGGATAACGCCACCAACATCGGACTTGTGGCTGATGTCGTCTGACAGGATTTTCAGTGCAACCGGACGACCAATTTCTTCAGCCTTGCTAACGGCATCCTGCACATCACGTGCTGCATAGGTTTTGACGGTGTTGATGCCAAAGCATTCCAGAACCGACTTCGCTTCGGGTTCCGTCAGCATGTTATGTCCCGCATGGATTGCCGCATGAATGATGCTGCGCGCCTTGTCTATATCGGGCGTAAAATCATGTGGCACGGATGGCGGGGTTTCCATCAGAAGGTCTTGCAGCTTGCGGAAGTTCACCATGTGCTGGAAGGCGGCAACCGCATTTTCGGGTGTGCGATAGGTCGGAATTCCGGCCGCATAGAACATGTTGCGCGCCTCGGCCACGGTGGCCTCGCCAACCCAGTTGGTCAGTATGTTCTTCTTGCTGCCCTTGATTGTGTCGATCACACCTTGCGCGACCTCGACCGGGTCGGTAATTGCTGTCGGCGCATGCATCACAAGCAAGCTGTCGATATTCTTGTCCTTGAGGACCGCATCAATGGTCTTTGCATAACGCTCACCGGGCGCATCACCGATGATATCAACCGGGTTGGCATGCGACCAGGTCGGCGGCAGAATTTCGTCGAGCGCAGAAATGGTTTCGTCTTCAAGATGTGCCAGTTGGCCATGGCGTTCGATCAGGGCATCAACCGCCAAAACACCAATCCCGCCACCATTGGTGACAATGCCAAGTTTGTCCCCGCGGAAAGGGCGCATGCGCGAAAGGGTCTCAGCGGCAGAAAACATCTCGCTGACCGTATACACACGCAATACACCGGCCCGTTTGATGGCCGCATCAAAGACATCATCAGCGCCAGCAAGCGCGCCGGTGTGGGAGGCCGCCGCAGCCGCACCTTCGGCAAAGCGGCCGGATTTGATGCACAAGATCGGTTTGTTGCGTGATGCCGCACGGGCCGCAGAGATAAAGCTGCGGCGTTCATGGATGGACTCGATATAAAGCATGATCGCGCGGGTATCAGGATCAGACCCCAGATAGTCGATCACATCGCCGAAATCGACGTCATCGCATTCGCCCAAAGAGATAAAGTGGGAAAACCCGATTCCGCGGGCCGCAGCCCAATCCAGAACAGCTGTGCACAGGGCTCCGGATTGCGAGACAAAGGCGATCTTGCCGCTGCCAATACTTTGATGGCTGAAGCTGGCATTCAGGCCAATGCCCGGCACCATCAGGCCAAGGCAATTTGGACCAAGAAGACGCATCTTCCTGGAGGCCGCGATATCAAGCATCGCCTGTTTAACTGTGCGGTTATCATCATATTGTTCCGCACCAAGGCCCGCAGTCAGGACAATCGCGGCGAGACAGCCCTTTTCCGCAAGGCAATCCATGACGGGCACAACACCTTTGGGCGGGACGCAGATCACCGCTAGTTCCGGAACCACTGGAAGACTGTCGACGTCCGGATAGGCCAGTACACCGCCAATCGACTGGCTGCGCGGGTTAACTGGCATGATTGGCCCGTCAAAGCCACCGGCCAGCAGGTTTTTCATCAGAACACTGCCAACAGAGTGCGGGCGGTTTGACGCGCCGATCACGGCGACCGATTTGGGTTTGAACAGATGATCGAGGTTAATTGTACTCATCGCCAAATTGCGCCTTGTCCTGTGGGGCAGGCCGGGGTTTGGCCTGTTTGCCCTTTATGGTGATGCGCATGCCAGTTTGTCAGCACGCGATCCATGATGCGGTGCGGTATTTTAGAGGCGTAACAATTATATTGATTTGCTGTGTATCAATAAAGCACTGCCGGTACGAAGTTTTTGTGGCAGGGCGTGGCCATTTGAGGTCAGGCCGGTAAGCAGCAGGCACGCAGGGTGTTAATGAACATGCCCATGATGGCCATCGTCATCAAATCGTTCGGATTCTTCAAGCCAGGTTTCGACTTCTTCTTGCGAAGACATCGCAAGGGCGATTTCAAGGTCACTTTGCACATGGGCCAGGCTGTCAAACATCGGGCACCAGCCGAAGGCCTGTATGCGGGGGTCAGTATTGGACGAGATTGTAAACAGATCCCCGTCAATCGGGTGCACCATTCCATGAATGATTCCGCTATCTCCAGTGATCAGCCAACCACGGGTCGATCCGGAAAGGGTTGCTAGCTCAACTTCACGAAGCTCGATTTTGACGGTTTTCATCACTTGAGTATCCAGCGGTTGAATGGGCTAAAAGCAAAAGGGACCGAACAATTTGTTCGGTCCCTTTTTAATTGGCTCCGGCAGCAGGACTCGAAC
>NZ_DBGS01000004.1:21023-21415 GCF_002295455.1 Thalassospira sp. UBA848
CTCTACCAACTGAGCTATGCCGGATCAGGCTTTGCGCGTCTCTCGAAGCGCGTGGCAGGTGTATAATCAAACAGTCCGAGGCCCGCAAGACCTTTTTTGAGAAAATCTGGCCAAAATCGTGTCTTTTTTCAATGCGATTGGATCATATTGCGAGGAGGGCAAAAGGAGGTTGAAATAGGCATGGCGTTATACGCGCCTGTCGCTGTTTCGAATGCTTGATCAAACAGATGAAGTTGGCCTGCAAAAGCAAAAACCCCCGGAACTAGGTTCCAGGGGTTTATGGCTCCGGCAGCAGGACTCGAACCTGCGACCCAATGATTAACAGTCATTTGCTCTACCAACTGAGCTATGCCGGACCAGTGGAGGCGCGAGCCGGAATCGAACCGGCGTGC
>NZ_DBGS01000128.1:0-3782 GCF_002295455.1 Thalassospira sp. UBA848
GGTCGAGAACGGTCAGAAGGTCGCAGCTGGTGACGTGCTTGCACGTATCCCGCGTGAAGGTTCGAAAACCCGTGACATTACCGGTGGTCTGCCGCGTGTTGCCGAATTGTTCGAAGCCCGTAAACCGAAAGAACACGCAATTATCTCGGATATCCCGGGTCGCGTCGAATTCGGCAAGGACTACAAGAACAAGCGTCGCGTCGTGGTTCACCCGCTCGAAGACTCGGGTCTGACCGAACCGGTCGAATACCTGATCCCGAAAGGCAAGCACCTTGCCGTTCAGGAAGGGGACTTCGTCGAACAGGGCGACCAGCTTCTTGATGGTTCACCGGTTCCGCACGATATTCTGCGTGTTATGGGCGTTCCGGCACTGGCAGATTACTTGGTCAACGAGATCCAGGAAGTCTACCGTCTGCAGGGCGTGAAGATTAACGACAAGCACATCGAAGTCATCGTACGTCAGATGCTGCAGAAAGTGGAAATCACCAAGCCGGGTGACACCACGCTTCTGGTTGGCGAAATCATTGACCGCGTTGATTTTGATGCCGAAAACGAACGTGCTCTTAAAGAAGGCGGCGAACTGGCCGAAGGCGCACCGGTCCTCCAGGGGATCACCAAAGCCTCGCTCCAGACGCACTCCTTCATTTCGGCCGCGTCGTTCCAGGAAACCACGCGCGTTCTTACCGAGGCAGCTGTCTCGGGCAAAACCGATACCCTTATCGGTCTGAAAGAGAACGTCATCGTGGGTCGTTTGATCCCGGCTGGTACCGGCGCGGTGATGAACCGCTTCCGTGCACTGGCTGCCGAACGCGACAAAACGGTACAGATCGAGGCAGAAGAGGAAATCGGCGACAACTTCGGTCCGCAGTCCGATGCCGACACCGCTACCCTGCCGGCAGGCGAATAAGTTCGTCGCGCCAGACAGTTAAAAGAATCAGAAACGAGCCGGACTCTTATCGACGCACCGGCTCGTTTCGGCGTTTGAAGCGCCAACTCGAAGGCCCAGAGGGTTTTGCTTGACGCAAAAGGGGGCCGTCACTAGTATGCGCCCACCGAATCTAGGGGGGTGTAGCTGTGCCGGTGCCGTTTTGTGCGGTAGCGGGCGGTTTTCGCCCCCCATCGCTTGAGTGCGACTCTGACGGCCGTCGAGGCAGGAACTCCTGCTTTTATGGGCGTCCGCGCGTGTTTTTGTAAAAAATACAAAGACGCGTGGTCGCTCGTCGTGCGTCGATAAGAGCAGCGCCCTAGTGGCGTCCGTTAAAGTAAAAGGGAAAGTTAATGCCCACTATTAACCAGTTGATCCGCAAAAAGCGGACTCCGCGCACCCAGCGCGATATGGTTCCGGCACTGGAAGCATGCCCGCAGAAACGCGGCGTTTGCACCCGTGTCTATACCACCACCCCGAAGAAGCCGAACTCGGCACTTCGTAAGGTTGCTCGTGTTCGTTTGACCAACGGCTACGAAGTAACTTCTTACATTCCGGGTGAAGGCCACAACCTGCAAGAACACTCCGTCGTCATGATCCGCGGCGGCCGTGTAAAAGATTTGCCGGGTGTGCGTTACCACATCATTCGCGGTACCCTCGATACGCAGGGTGTCAAAGACCGTAAACAGCGTCGTTCGAAATACGGCGCGAAGCGTCCGAAATAAGGAGCAGCTCAGATGTCACGTCGTCACGCTGCTGAAAAGCGCGAAGTTCTGCCTGATGCCAAATATGGCGATAAGGTTCTGACTAAATTCATGAACGGTCTGATGCTGGATGGTAAAAAATCCGCAGCTGAAAAGATCGTTTACGGTGCCCTGGAAGTTATGGAAGGCAAGGGTGCAGACCCGGTTGCCCAGTTCCACGAAGCCATGGATAACGTGAAGCCGAACGTCGAAGTTCGTTCACGCCGTGTTGGTGGTGCTACCTACCAGGTTCCGGTTGAAGTTCGTACCGAGCGTCGTCAGGCGCTGGCCATTCGTTGGCTGGTTGACGCAGCTCGCAAGCGCTCCGAAACCACCATGGTTGGTCGTCTTGCCGGCGAACTGATGGACGCAGCCAACAACCGTGGTTCGGCCGTCAAGAAACGCGAAGACACCCACCGTATGGCTGAAGCCAACAAGGCTTTCGCTCATTATCGCTGGTAACCCAGACCTCAAGATCAAGAGTCGATTATGGTAAAACGCACTCCGATCTCTCGGTATCGTAACATTGGCATCATGGCACACATTGATGCTGGTAAAACGACGACCACCGAGCGAATCCTTTTCTACACCGGCAAGTCCTATAAGATCGGCGAAGTCCACGACGGCGCCGCGACCATGGACTGGATGGAACAGGAACAGGAACGTGGCATTACGATTACGTCTGCTGCGACGACCTGCTTCTGGAACGACCACCGTGTCAACATCATCGATACCCCGGGCCACGTTGACTTCACCATTGAAGTTGAACGTTCGCTGCGTGTTCTCGATGGTGCCTGCGCTGTATTCGATGCCGTTTCCGGTGTTGAGCCGCAGACCGAAACCGTTTGGCGCCAGGCTGACAAGTACCACGTTCCGCGTATGTGCTTTGTCAACAAAATGGACCGTACCGGTGCGGACTTCTTCCGTTGCGTCGAAATGATCAAGGAACGCCTTGGTGCCAATGCCGCTGTCATGCAGCTGCCGATCGGTGCCGAAGGTGATTTCGAAGGTGTTGTCGATCTCGTTCGCAACAAGGAAATCGTCTGGAAAGACGAAAGCCTTGGTGCAGAGTTCGAATACCGTGACATTCGCGACTCCCTCGCTGATCAGGCCGCTGAATACCGCGAAGCCCTGATCGAGCAGGCAGTCGAGTGTGACGAAGAAGCTATGGAAGCTTACCTCGAAGGTGAACAGCCGAGCGAAGAGAAGCTCAAAGAGTGCATCCGTAAGGGCACGATTGCTGGCGAACTTGTTCCGGTCCTTCTTGGTACCGCGTTCAAGAACAAAGGCGTTCAGCCGCTTCTCGATGCTGTTGTCGACTACATGCCGGCACCGGACGACATCGACGATGTTCGTGGCGTTAAGCCGAACACCGAAGACGAGCCCGATAGCCGTCCGCTGACCGACGAAGCACCGTTCTCGGCACTTGCGTTCAAGATCATGAGCGACCCGTTTGTCGGCTCTCTGACCTTCGCGCGTATCTATTCGGGTGTGCTCGAAGCAGGCTCCTACGTTATGAACTCTGTCAAAGAGAAAAAAGAACGTATCGGCCGCATGCTTCTTATGCATTCGAACAACCGCGAAGAAATCAAATACGCTTGCTCGGGCGACATCGTTGCTCTGGTTGGTCTCAAGGACACCACCACTGGTGATACCCTTTGCGACCCGGCCAAGCCGATCATCCTCGAGCGCATGGAATTCCCGGATCCGGTTATCGAAATCGCTGTTGAGCCGAAATCGAAAGCCGACCAGGAAAAAATGGGTCTCGCCCTGGCACGTCTTGCTCAGGAAGATCCGTCGTTCCGTGTTAAATCCGACCACGAATCCGGCCAGACCATTATTTCCGGTATGGGCGAGCTTCACCTCGACATTCTTGTCGATCGTATGAAGCGTGAATTCAAAGTCGAAGCAAACGTCGGCGCGCCGCAGGTTGCTTATCGTGAAACCATCTCGAAGTCGGTCGACATCGACTACACCCACAAAAAGCAGTCGGGTGGTTCGGGTCAGTTTGCACGTATCAAGTTGACCTTCACCCCGGGCGAACCGGGTTCGGGCTTCTCCTTCACCGATACCGTTGTTGGCGGTAACGTTCCGAAGGAATACATCCCGGGTGT
>NZ_DBGS01000064.1:0-34002 GCF_002295455.1 Thalassospira sp. UBA848
CTGACCGGTCGTGTTTATCAGGGTCGTGCGAAACTCAACATGCCGGTGAAAGTCCTGCGCGAAGATGGCACGGTTGAAACCGGCCGCCTGTCCAAACTGATGGGCTTCCGCGGTCTGGAACGTGTCCCACAGGACGAAGCCGTTGCTGGTGACATCATCGCGATTGCCGGTCTGACCGAAGCAACCGTGGCCGACACCATCTGTTCGACCGAAGTCACCAAGTCCATCGAAAGCCAGCCGATCGATCCGCCGACCCTGGCGATGACCTTCTCGGTCAACAACTCGCCGCTGGCCGGCCAGGAAGGTGACAAGGTTACCTCGCGCATGATCCGTGCGCGTCTGGAACGCGAAGCAGAAGGCAACATCGCGATCAAGATTGGCGAAACCGCCGACAAGGATGCGTTCGAAGTTGCCGGTCGTGGTGAATTGCAGCTTGGCGTTCTGGTGGAAACCATGCGCCGCGAAGGCTTCGAGCTTTCCATCTCGCGTCCGCGCGTTCTGTTCCAGGAAATCGACGGCGTCCTGTCCGAGCCGTTCGAAGAAGTCCAGGTTGACGTCGACGAGGAATATTCCGGCGTCGTGGTCGAGAAAATGAGCCTGCGCAAGGCTGAAATGACCGACATGCGCTCAAGCGGTGGCGGCAAGACCCGTATCATCTTCATCGCGCCGTCGCGCGGCCTGATCGGTTATCACGGTGAATTCCTGACCGATACCCGCGGTACCGGCGTTATGAACCGCGTGTTCCATTCCTATGGCCCGGTAAAGGGTTCCATTGCGGGTCGTCGTAACGGTGCGCTGATTTCCAACGATCAGGGCGATGCGGTTGCCTATGCGCTGTTTAACCTTGAAGATCGCGGCATCATGTTCATCGAGCCGGGCGAGCGTGTCTATCAGGGCATGATCGTTGGCGAACATAACCGTGACAACGATCTCGAGATCAACGTGCTCAAGGGCAAGAAGCTGACCAACGTCCGCGCATCGGGCAAGGATGACGCCATCCTGCTGACCCCGCCGCGCCGCATGTCGCTTGAAGAAGCCCTGTCCTATATTCAGGACGACGAACTGGTCGAAGTGACCCCGCAAAGTGTGCGTATCCGCAAGCAGCACCTTGACCCGAACGTTCGTAAGCGCGAAAGCCGCAAAAAAGAAGGCTAAGCCTTTCTTTCAAAACCAGATGCAAAAAGGGCCGGTCCAAAAGGATCGGCCTTTTTTCTTGTCTATCCGTTCAACGGGCATCCGCCTTTGGTTTCGGCTTTCATTAACCTGTTTGGCCTAGCTTCGTGCCAGCGTATTTCAACTCGGGGGAAATCAATGAACAGCATGGAAAAGCGAAGCTGGGGCGAGGCCTTTGGCGCCTTTATTCATCCGCGCGTGATTACGATGCTGTTTTTGGGATTGTCGGCGGGCATTCCCATCCTTTTGATTTTCTCGACCCTGTCGATCTGGCTGCGCGAAGCTGGCGTCGATCGCTCTACGGTGACCTATTTCAGTTGGGCCGCCCTTGGCTATTCCTTCAAGTTTGTCTGGGCGCCGCTGATTGACCGGCTGCCCTTCCCGGTCCTGCACAGCCTTATGGGGCGCAGGCGTTCATGGCTGATCATTTCCCAGATCGCGATTATCGCCGCCATCCTGTGGATGGGTCTGACCGACCCGGCGCAAAACCTGACCATGATGGCCTTTGCCGCCGTTGCTCTTGGTTTTGCCTCTGCCACACAGGATATCGTCATTGACGCCTACCGGATCGAGGCCGCAGATACCGACCTGCAGGCAATGATGAGTTCGGCCTATATTGGCGGATATCGCATCGGCATGATCGTTGCCGGTGCCGGGGCACTCACCATTGCTGGCCTGTTTGAGGCCGAAGGCGTCTATCAGCACTTTGCTTGGACCATGGCCTATGGCTGCATGGCGCTTGCCATGTGTATCGGGGTGATCACCACCCTCCTCGTCAGTGAACCCAGGTCGGTAAAGCTCGACAGCAAATATTTCCACGAAACATCTGACTATGTCCGGTTTCTTGCGATGTTTGCGCTTACCGTGATCGCCTTCATCCTTGCCAATGTCTATGCGGGGAACATCACTGATCCGCTCAAAACGGCCCTGACCGACAACGGAATGATCCGCGAACTGGCCGGCTTTATCGCAGGAACCCTCAAACTCGCGGTTTCGGTAGTATTTGCAGTCTTTGTCGCCTGGCTCACCACGCGGGTTGGCCTGACCCCGACCGGCATGGTTCAGGAAACCTATATTTCGCCGGTGAAGGACTTCATTGATCGCTATGGCAAGGCCGCCATCGTCATTCTGGCCCTGATCGGGATGTATCGCATTGCCGACATCGTCATGGGCGTGATGGCCAACGTGTTTTACACCGACCTTGGTTTCTCCAAGGAAGAAATCGCCGCCGTTTCCAAGACATTTGGCCTGTTCATGACCATTGGCGGCAGTTTCCTGGGCGGGGTGCTGTCGGTTCGCTATGGCGTGGTACGGATCCTGTTTCTTGGCGCCCTGTTATCGGCAATCACCAATATCCTGTTTGCCTTCATGGCGCAGCTTGGCCCCGACACCACAATGTTTGTCGTGGTGATCATGGCCGACAACATGTCGGGTGGTTTGGCAACAGCCGCCTTTATTGCCTATCTGTCGGGCCTGACCAATATCTCGTTCACCGCCATGCAATACGCGATCTTCAGTTCGATCATGACCCTGTTTCCCAAAATCCTTGCCGGGTTCTCGGGCACGGTGGTCGATATGGTCGGCTATAGCTGGTTCTTTATCGGCACGGCCGTGATCGGCATTCCGGTGCTTTACCTTGTTGTCCTTGCCGGGCGCCTGACCAAGGTCAAGGAAGCAGAGGACGCCAGACAGGCCGGATTCTGAGCCGCGAGGATGCCTGTAACCTGTAGCTGGTCAGAAACATCAATGACCCAAAACAAAACCGGACGCCTGATATGGCGTCCGGTTTTTTTTAAATCTTGTATCTGTTACGGGGACTACCCGCCGCTCACTGACCGTTTCACGCGGCCTGTTCGGCCTCGTCCTGGGTCAGCAGTGCATAGATCGCGTCGGCTGAGCCAGCCCCGCGCAGCTTGTCACACATGCCCTGGTTACGCAGCAGGCGGGAAATCCGCGCCAGTGCTTTCAGGTGATCGGCCCCGGCTTCTTCAGGTGCAATCAGCATGCAGAACAGGTCGACCGGATGTTCATCCACGGCATCAAACTCAATCGGATTGCCTGCACGGGCAAAGACCATATGCAGACGGTCCAGATCATTGAGCTTGCCATGTGGAATCGCCACACCGCCACCAACGCCTGTGCTGCCAAGCTTTTCACGGTCAAGCAGGACAGAGAAAATCTCGCTCGCAGGGCGTCCGGTAACTTCGGCAGCCTTTTCGGCAAGTTCCTCAAGCACAGCCTTCTTCGCGCCGGAACGCAGTGCCGGGATAACTCCGGACGGAGTAAGAATCGATGATATGTCCATTTTTCGCGTTGCGTTGTTTGGCTCGGAATCTATGTCAGTCACCCGCCGCTCGCCTCGCTATCGTTTGGATCCAGCCATCCGATATTACCGTCCGAGCGACGATAGACAACATTCAGTCCGCCATGTTTGCCATTCCGGAACATAAGTGCCGGAATGTCCCCCAAGTCGAGCCGCATGACAGCTTCCCCAACGGAAAGCGTATCGATGCGATCGGGTGTCTCGGCCACAATCACCGGTTCATAGCCGTTTACGTGATTGTCATCCGTTTGATCTTCATCTTCCTGTTCGATCACATAATGGATCGCTTCCAGGCGAGCCTCCTCATAGTGGTCCCGGGTTGCGTGATGATCACGCAGGCGTCGTTTATAACGCCGCAACTGTTTTGCCACTCTGTCACAGGCGGCATCAAATGCGGGATAAACCTCATTTGCTGATGCTTTTGCCTGAATCATCATGCCTTTGCCGACATGGACCGATATCTGCGCGTGAAAGAGATGTGCCTGTTTGGTGACGGTCACCGTGGCTTCGATCGCGTGATCGAAATATTTCTCTACTGCAGGGTCCAAGGTCTCGACGACGTGTTGGCGAAACGCTTCGCCTACGTCAAGTTGCTTACCGATAACCGTAATTTGCATGGATCGCCTATCCCCGGTTGAGTGACTTACCAGTACATTTGAATGTTCGGTGCCCCTCAGTCAGGTGGGCGCACCATATTCCCTCGTCATTACCAAGTCAAGATATGGGTATGTTCCCTTGAGTTACAGCACCTTAAGGTACATTTTTTCGATAAAATCGTGCTAGGACGCACGTGATTTTTTCTCGCGCCGACGCTGGACTGACGAAGGAATGCGCATTGCTTCCCTGTATTTTGCCACTGTTCGGCGCGCAATGTCGATTCCTTCCTTGCCCAGAAGCTCAACCAGTTTGTCATCAGACAAAATCTTCTTGGGTTCTTCGTTGTCGATCAATGACTTGATCCGATGGCGCACGGCCTCTGATGAATAGGCGTCACCACCGTCAGAAGACGAGATGGCTGTGGTAAAGAAGTATTTCAGTTCGAACATCCCGCGCGGGGTCGACATGAACTTGCCATTGGTCACGCGGGAAACCGTACTTTCATGCATGCCGATCGCCTCGGCAATGTCGCGCAGAATAAGCGGGCGCAGATGCCCGACCCCGTGGGTAAAGAATCCGTCCTGCTGGCGCACGATCTCGCTGGCGACCTTCATGATGGTGGTTGCACGCTGATGCAACGCCTTGACCAGCCAGTTGGCACTCTGCAGTTTTTCACTCATGAAGCCGCGTTCTTCGCGGTCACGCAGCCCGGATCCGATTTGGGCGACATAGTCCTCATTGACCAGAACCCGTGGCAGGGCCTCGGAATTCAGTTCCAGATGCCAGTTGCCATTCCCCGCCGAACGCATCAGAACATCCGGGATCACGGGGGTTGCGATTTCGCCATCAGCGGTTTTACCCGGTCGCGGATCCAGGGTTTTGATCTCGTCGATCATGTCGTAAAGGTCATCCGAATCGACCCCGCAGACACGCCGCAAACGATCAAAATCACGCTTGGCCAGCAATTCCAGATTGGCCAGAAGGGCGGCCATCGCCGGATCAAAGCGGTTGAGCTCCCGCAACTGCAGTTCCAGACATTCCGCCAGATCACGGGCAAAAATGCCGACCGGATCAAAGCCCTGCATGATTTTCAGAACGCGCTCGACATCGGTCAAATCGCATTCAAGTGCCTCGGAAACTTCATCAAGCGCGCCGCTGATATAGCCATTCTCATCAAGCATATCGATCAGATAGCTTCCAATCATGCGCGACGTGGCATCGGCAAAGGCAATGTTGAGCTGATCATCAAGTGACTGGCGCAGTGTCGCCTCGTCCGCAAGGGTCTGTTCCAGCCCCGGCAGGTCATCGCCACCCGCTGCCGAACCGCCGACACCGCCACCTGTCCCGCCGCCATAGGGCGCGGAATAATCGTGGCTGCCCGAAACCGGTTCGCCATTGCGGGTGATTTCGCCCTCGCCGCCATAAAGCGCGTCACTTGAAACATCAAGCGGGCCATCATCGCTGCCCATGGATTCACTCGATGTCAGACGATCCGTGCCAAACTGGTCATCGCGATCTGCGAAATTGTCGTTGGATCGGCTATCAAGCCCTTCATCGCCATTACCCACCGCACCGTCGCCGGCCTCGGCATAGGTTTGGCCGGGATCGGCCCGCTCGAGCAGCGGGTTTTCCATCAGTTCACTGTCGATGAAATTGGAAAGCTCAATATTATTGAATTGCAGCAGTTTGATAGCCTGCTGCAGCTGGGGAGTCATGACAAGTGACTGGGACTGGCGTAGATCCAGACGCGCCTTCAGGGCCATTTATGCACTACCCCGTGTCAATCCGAACTCTCCCCCCAAGACTTCATTGACGGTTGGCGGCGTTATCAAAGGCTGAAACGATCGCCCAGATAAACCCTGCGTACATCGTCATTTCGAACGATTTCCTCAGGTCCACCTTCCATCAAAACCCGACCATCATGCAAGATATATGCCCGGTCGATAATGTCTAGAGTCTCGCGCACATTGTGGTCAGTAATCAAGACCCCAATGCCACGATCTTTCAGATGACGTACAAGATCGCGAATATCACCCACTGCAATCGGGTCAATCCCGGCAAGTGGTTCATCAAGCAGAACAAAATTCGGATGGGCCGCAAGCGCACGCGCAATCTCGCAACGGCGGCGTTCCCCGCCCGAAAGGGCAAGTGCGGGTGTGCGGCGCAAATGTTCGATCGCAAATTCTGCCAGAAGGTCTTCAAGGGATTGTTCGCGCTTAAGGCGGTCATCCTCGACCACTTCAAGAACAGCCATGATATTCTGTTCGACAGTCATACCGCGAAAGATCGAGGCTTCCTGTGGCAAATAGCCGATTCCCATGCGTGCGCGCTGATACATCGGCATCATGGTGATGTCGCGCCCATCAAGGGAAATCGTGCCGCGATCTGCGGCAATAAGGCCGGTAATGATATAGAAACTGGTGGTTTTGCCAGCACCGTTCGGGCCCAGAAGGCCAACCGCCTCACCGCGCTGTACTGACACCGAGACATCTTTGAGCACCGGACGCTTCTTGAAGCTTTTGCCAAGATTATGCGCCACAAGACCCTTGTTCGTGCTGATCAGGCGCGGACCGGTTGCCCCGCCGTCTGTTGGCTGTGCGCTGCCAGATGCAGCTGTCGCCTTGGCGTTGTCGGATTTTACGCTTTTGCGCGACCAGAACAAATGACCGACCTTTCTCAGTTACCGGTCCCGGCATCGGCCGGGCTGTTGTTTTCGTCTTTTTGCGGAACCAGAAGGCCCCGAACACGGGTTTTGCCATCACCACTACCGTCAGCCGTCAGACGACTGACCCCGGTATTCAGGTCTACAACGGCACGATCCCCGTTCAACTGGTTTTCCCCGCGGGTGATCTTAACCGATCCAATAAGGGTCGCGATACCTGTTTTCGCATCATAAACACCCTGATCGCCGACAACAAACTCTGTCGCTGTGCGAATATTCACATTGCCCTGGCCATCGATGCGGCGCAATTCGTTGGCCCCGCCCTCGCCGGCTTCAAAGCGCGCGGTCAACACATCCCCGCGCAGCGTGCGATCTTCAGCCACGGCAACCGCGTCACCGCGTGCCACCGCCACACGCTCTGTTTCCCAATATTCAAGGCTGTCGCGTGCGGTCAGGGTTTCAGTGGGGGTGGTGTATTTAAGGTTATCCCCGGTCAGCACGACCACGGCCTCGTCAATGTCATAAACGGCGCGATCGCCAATGGCGACGTCGGTATCGGATGAAAGCTTCACATTGCCGGTCGCGATGATGCGGTAAATCTCGCTATTGCCGTCGCGGTCGCGATAAAGTGCCTGGAGCTCGTCGGCATCAACACGCGATCCGCCACGTTTGGCCACCGCATTGCCACGCGCGATCAGAACCTGCTCGTTGCGGCGCCATTCGATGCCGTTATCAGACTCGACTTCAAGCCCGCCACTGCCATTTTGTGCCAAACCCAACGGATTGGCCGCAGCATCCTTGACCGTGCTGGACAGGCCGATCACGGTCGCACCCAGCATAAGCCCCCCCAGCACAAGGGGTGTCAGAACCGTTCCAGTCTTGCGGGCGAGATGCGGCATCGCAATCATGACTTCCCTCTCATTGCTCCGTCGAATTCATTGCACTGTCGAAAATCACCAGACGGGATTTCCCCAAAAAGCGGATCACCGCCCCCTTGTCTTCAAGCTCAAACCCGGAATCGGATGCAATGGTGCCAAACGGCCCCTGCCCGTCAACCGGCACATCGCCGCTGGCACTGCCGGAATTCATGGCAATTTCAGCTTCTTCCGTATGAATTTCAAAGCCCTGATCGTGGTACATGTTCACCGTGCCCACCAGATCAAGCATCCCGTCAGCTTCGGTATAGAACCCTTCATTGGCGGTCATTGCGATCCACGATCCGTCATTAAGCGTGATATCGGCCTGCGGCGCCGACAGATAGATATGGTCAGGTCGCGTTTCGGTTTCCGCTGTTTCAACGGCCTCACTGGCCGTGACGGTAAAGGGCTGTCGATTGCCATCCACGCCAAAGAAGCGGGGTTTGCTCATCGCAACATTTTCCATCAGATCTTCGGGCGAGGTTGAAAAGCCCAGCCGAAAGCCGCTTTCCTGCACCTGTTCGATCTGCGGCCACAGCACCACAAGTGCAAGGATCGTCATCGCGATCAGCGGCAGGACGAATTTCAGCATATTGACGATGACACGGCGGAACGGATTGATCCGCACATTACGCCGCGCCGAGGGCATGCGATCACGCGAAAAGCCGCGTGCGTGGCGTTGCTCACGTGCTTCGGCCTTCTGGCTTTCGTCGTGATCCTCGACCTGTGGCGTGCCCTCTGTGCTCATGCGTCAGGCCACTCCGACACGCAAAAGATCATGGATATGAACCAGTCCGACCGGCACACCAGCTTCATCAAGGACAAACAATGACGTGATTGAACGATCATTCATGATGGCAAGGGCCTCCACCGCCAGCGCATCGGCACTGGTTACTTTCGGCCCGGCGGTCATGACATCACCGACTTTCATCGCGACCAGATTATCGGCCATGTGACGGCGCAAATCGCCATCGGTCACGATCCCGGCCAGGGCCCCGGCATCATCGACCACGCCAACACAGCCAAACGAATGGCTGGTCATGGTCACAAGTGCCTCGGCCATCAGCGCATCCGGTTTGATCAATGGCAGGGTATCGGCCCCATGCATGACATCCCCGACATGGAGCAACCGCTGACCCAGCTTGCCACCGGGGTGGAAGGTTCGGAAATCATCAGATGAAAAACCGCGCCGCTCCATCAATGTCACGGCCAGTGCATCGGCAAAGGCCAGCATCGCCGTGGTTGATGTCGTCGGCGCCTGCTTGTTCGGGCAGGCTTCCGGACTTGCCGGCAGAACCAGCGGGCAATCGGACTGCTTGGCAAGCGAGCTTTCCGGTTTGCGCGTCATGCCGATCAGCGGCACGTTAAAACGCCGGGTGAAGGCAATAATATCGGACAGTTCCGGTGTTTCACCGGAATTGGACAGGGCCAGCACCGCATCATCCTTGCCAATCATGCCCAGATCCCCGTGGCTGGCCTCGGCGGGATGCACGAAAAAGGACGGGGTACCGGTCGAGGCAAAGGTCGCAGCGATTTTCTTGGCAATATGGCCGCTTTTGCCCATGCCAGTCACAACCAGACGGCCTTTCAGGCCTTCAATCAGGTTGATGGCATCGCAGAACGCACCATTTAGCGACTCTGCAAGTTCGCGCAGCGCATTGGCTTCGATACCAAGAACACGGCGCGCAATGGCAAGATCGGCATCAGATGCCGGTGCCGGCAGGTTGGAGGACTCTTTGGACACGTCTGGGGTCACTGTCATTGTTTCTTGTTAGCGTTTTCCGCCCGGAGATAGCCTGTATTGCCCATCTTGCAAGATCATTGGGCCGAAACTATGAACCCGGTTGGCGTGGGGGTCAATTCCCTAGCACAGGCAATACAGGATCAATCTTCACAGGCGGTTAACCGGCCTTATGCCGACCTCAGGAATGGGCAAAGATATCGGTTTCTTCCCAGCCCGCCAGATCAAGCGTCGCGCGCATCGGCAGGAAGTCAAAACAGGCCTGCGCCATCTCCATCCGGCCTTCCCGGACCAGACGACGATCAAGCTCTTCTTTTGCCTTGTGCAGATACAGCACATCGGATGCGGCATAATCGATCTGTTCCTTGGAAAGCTCGGCCGCACCCCAGTCGGAGCTCTGCTGCTGCTTGGAAATCTCGACCCCGACGGTCTCGCGCAGCACATCCTTCAGACCATGACGGTCGGTATAGGTGCGCACCAGTTTGGACGCGATCTTGGTGCAATAGACCGGCGCACAGCGCACACCGAGATATTTGTCCATCACGGCGATGTCAAAACGCCCGAAATGAAACAGCTTCAGAACCGACGGATCGGCCAGAAGCTTTTTCAGGTTCGGCGCGCTGTAATCTTCCCCATCAAACTTGACCAGATGGGCGTTGCCGTCCCCGCTTGAAAGCTGCACGACACACAAACGGTCGCGGTGCGGGTTAAGGCCCATGGTCTCACTGTCAATGGCCACAACCTTTCCAAGGTCAAGGTCATCAGGCAGATCTCCGAGATGGAGGAAATTGGTCATCGCGGTTCTCCAAATGTCAGAATTTGCCTGTTCTTAACACAGCAAACAGCGCATCGCACCGCAAAAGTCGTGGTGTTTGTGGGGTTTTTCTTGTGTTTCACCTCACCTCCAAACCAAAATGAAGCAAGGCATTGGTGCATTTGCCAAACTTGGAGACTATTACGATGGATTGGGGTGAAGACGTCAATATTGAGGAATTACCGAATTCCGAGCTTCAACGCGCCGAAATGCTCCAACATATGATTATTTCACTCTCAGAAAACGGAAATTTCGACGAAGCTATTTACCGAGAACTTCGCAGTTATTTCATTTCTTCGTCCGTGAATGAATTACTTCCATCCTTTATAAGAACTTGCAGGGATTCAGGAGCACTTTGGGGGTACCTGAAGAAAATCGCCCATGGCAGCGGCTCATGGCAAATTAGACGTGAGCATGTTTATGAATCGTTCCAGAAAATACTTAATCATCTGGAAAACAGAACCAACACTCCAAGCGACGAGATTACTCAATCAACCCTCCAAGCTTTGGGTTCCGAAGATGTACGACGGATATGGGAAAAAGCACTTAAACGTCGTAAGGACGATCCTGAAGGTGCGATTACTATCGCAAGGACCCTGTTGGAGAGTGTTTGCAAACTGATTCTCGATGCTGAAGGCATTCAGCACAAAGACGACGATCTCCCAAAGCTATACAGCAAGACGTCCGAGATACTGAAGCTGGCACCATCTCAACACGAAGAACGAACATTTAAAGCGATCTTGGGAGGTTGCCACACAGTGGTTCAAAACTTGGGCACGCTGAGAAACAAGATCGGAGATGCTCACGGCCAAGGAAAGATACCAGTCCGACCCGCACCAAGACATGCAGCACTCGCTGTAAACTTGGCTGGAACTATGGCCACATTCCTAGCCGACACTTACCAGAACAATTCAGAGTAAAATTCCGCCCAAAACGACAATACCCCAGCACATCAACGATGTGCTGGGGTATGGTGCCCAGGAGAAGATTGAACAAAAATCACCTGAGAACCGCAGAAAACCTATGGATATTTCCTCACAAATTTAGATTTGTTTACCAGTAGTGTTACCGATGAGCAAACGAAGAATCGAAGTCCCCCTCATCGGTTCCCAGCTATTTATCATATCAGTTCACGGTCATGTGATGGCAGAGGGACGCCATAAGACTCTGATTCAGGGTTTGGGATGATAGGATTTGTGCTTCTAGCTCATCACACAAAGTCATGAGTTGATTGACTTTGGCGACGATGCGTTTTTGTTCTCCCTTGGGAGGCACGGTTACGATTATCGGATATACTTTTTTTCCAGATATAACTGGTTGGGCCGTCGCAGAATCTCTTTCCTTTAAGTTTGTGGTCCTCAACAACCAATACAAAAACTCAATGTCGAAACAGTATTCGGAAAACGTGGTGATAAAGGCATTATCTGTGACCCACGCTTGCGCGGGAGTAATATGTACACTGCCACAATAGAATCCTACTCTGCCAATAACTAAAGTAGGTTCAATGACGTTTGATGAAGAATGGTACCCTGTGATGCCATTCCCGCCAAAAACAGGAATTGAACCAAGCTCCATATTAGCTTTTGTCAGACCATCCCCTGATCTAATCGAAATAAGATTTCCCAATTCAGTGCGCGCCCAGCCTCTAGGTAATTGCGCGTCAACTTGTTGATTTGACGATTGGTATTTGTTTTTGGCGCATATACCTTCAGCTTTAACCTTCTCCAACAAAACACTAGCTGGCTCATCATTCGGGTCCTGCTCAACCAGTTTTCCCTGCACAGCCAATTGAAGAATTGTTGCCCTCAGATTTTTGACCGTTTCGAGGTCATCAAACCATTTGCCAAAATTGTTCTCAGCAATAGACCAATTGGATTTGATTTCATCTTTGTCACTGGCTTCGGATAGATGATGAAGGGTGGAGGCAACACAGTCACGTTTAAGGGTGACATTGGTTTCTTGAGATGCTTCCAGCTCATCACACAAAGCCATCAATTCATCGACCTTGGCAACGATGCGTTTTTGTTCGGCAAGGGGGGGGAGAGGAAAGGGAGAAGCAAAGAACTTTGAATCGTTAATTGCAGGGTATGCCATTCCCATCATTTGACTTTCGACGTGCCCAACAAAATCAGGGCTTCTGAGATAATGTTTGATGAAAGTTGCATCTATGCCTGAAAAAGGCGCGATTACTGCAAAGGCTGTGCTTGCTATAGGTTTTGGAGAATATTCCTGTTCAATCACAGCAATGTTTTTCAGATAGGGGCGAACGGTCGAATATATAACGGTTCCAGGTTTGACCAGCTTTCTTGCTCGAGACGGAGCATCTTCAGGAGTAATAAGAGGAACATTACTGCCAACTTTACCCAGAACATTGTCGATAACGCTGACATCAATATACAAAAAATCTTGAGACGGTTTTTCTTGGCCCCATTCGTGACCAGTTTCTGCCATAGAAATCCATTTCCAGCTTTTTGGAATTAGAAATAGTGGTGAAATCTCTTTAGGCTTTTGGCGAGATTTTTTAAATACACCTTTGGCAATCAGATTTTTCTTTTCAGCCTCAATTTTCTCCAAAAGCACACTAGCAGGCTCATCATCTGAGTCTTGCCCTACCAATTTCCCTTGAACAGCCAACTGCAAAATCAAGTCTCTGAGCTTCTTAACCCCATCGGGTCCTTGGGCGAGGTGGCCGAACTCGGTTAGAAAGATTTCTTTATCCATAGTTATTCTCCCGCCAAACGATTTAAGGCTTCAGCGAGAATGGATTTCAGCTTGTCCTGAGTTGCTGTCATGTCCTGCTGGTTCTTGTTGAACTTTTCCAACAGTTCGGCAGGGTCCATATGCGTGACATCTTGAATGTTGGGGTTCTTGATGTCCAAATTGAAGTTGTTCGCTTTGATGTCTTCAAATGACACCTTCCAAGCGTGGTCGTTTTCTTCCCTGTTATCCCACCAAGCCTTTTCAGGTTCGAACTCTTCAATCTTCATGGGCTTGGTTTTTGAATAGCTTTTGTAGCCTTCGGGGTACGGATGCTCATAAAACCAAACGTCTTTTGTCGGTTCGCCCTTGGTGAAGAACAATAGGTTGGTTTTGATGCCCGTATATGGATTGAAAACACCGTTCGGCAATCGGACAATGGTGTGCAGATTGCATTCCGTCAGGAGCTTTTCTTTGATGCGGGTTTTGATGCCCTCGCCAAAGAGAGTGCCATCAGGCAAAACAACGCCAGCCCGGCCACCATCTTTCAGAAGATGGATAATCAGCACAAGGAAGAGGTCTGCCGTTTCACGGGTTCGGAAGCTGGCGGGGAAATTATTTTCAATGCCGTCTTCTTCCATACCTCCAAAAGGCGGGTTGGTCAGGATCACTTGAACCCTGTCAGACTCTGAGTAATCCACCAAAGGACGGGACAAGGTGTTGCTGTGTCGAATGTTGGTGGGAACATCAATGCCATGCAGAACCATGTTGGTAACGGCAAGCAAGTGGGGGAGAGACTTTTTCTCAACGCCAAAGATAGACTTTTGCAAAGTTTCTCTGTCTTCGGCACTTTTCTCGTACTGAGCGCGTTTGTGGTCAATGGTGCAGGCTAAGAAACCACCTGTTCCACAGGCAGGGTCAAAGACCTTTTCATCCAACTTCGGGTCAAGAATATCCACCATGAATTGGGTGACGGCCCGTGGCGTGTAGAACTCACCTGCGTTTCCGGCACTTTGAAGGTCTTTGAGGATTTGTTCGTAAATGTCGCCAAAGGTATGGCGGTCATCACTTGCGTTAAAATCAATCTCGTTGATTTTGTTGATGACCTGGCGCATCAGGGTGCCAGACTTCATATAGTTGTAGGCATCCTCAAACACGTTTTTGATGACAGTGGCACGTTGCCCTTCTGCACCCGTTGACGGCAGTTCTTTCAGTTTGGGGAAAAGCTCGTTGTTGACAAAATCAAGCAAGGCATCGCCTGTAATGCCCTCAGCATCCTTCGCCCAATTACACCAGCGCAGGTTTTCTGGCATGGGGGAAGTGAAGTCATCATCAAGGAGCTCAAGCTCCTCTTCACGGTCATCAAGGATTTTCAGAAAGAACATCCAGACGAGCTGGCTAATCCTTTGAGCGTCACCATCCACACCAACGTCTTTTCTCATTATGTCTTGGATGGATTTGATGATGCCCGATACGTTACTCATGCAGGTTGGTCCTGTTTAAAAAGCTCGGTTTCAAGGTCATTGATGGCTTTGCCATACTGAGCCTTACCGCCGAAAATAGATTTAATGATTTCAGTGGGGGTACCGATTTGCGGGAAGGGGGCCATCATGAGGATTTTGTTGTCCTCCAATGTCGTCAAACCTTCATCGGCATATTTATCAAGTAGGGCTTCTAAAACTGCTCTGGCTTTGTCCTCGTACTTGGCAAAATAGTTTCGTTTTTTGACTTTCTCGGCACGTTCCTTCCGAGTCAGTGGGGGCTGTCCGTAAGCGACATGGCAGATCAAGTCAAAGGTGCTGTAAGACTCGCCATTGGGAACGGTTTCGCGCAAGACGTTGACGGGAACACCCTGTTCCTCAAGTTCCTTGATGATAGCGGTCTTCTTGTCTGCTTCGTTCCAGCGACGCAAAAAGGCATCCAAGGTTTCAAACTCCTTGGTGATGCTCTTGCGGGAATAGTCCTTCAAGGATTCCGTTATCAGATTGCCGTCGGCATCGAGATATTGAACCCGCTTTGAAAGGACATCCACTTCAACATCATTGATGTAGTATTTCTGCTGGCCTTCGTTGTCTTCGTGGTTGTCCCATGTGACATCCGGGGGGATTTCCTGCCCACTATCATCTACATTGTCTGGCGTTTCACCATCGTCAGGGACAACATTAGCATCTGGTTCTGGGGTATAGACTTGAACGGGTTGCCCATCAAAATCAGGGTCCGCAAAAAGCTCAGTGGCTTTTTTGAAATCCATGATGGTGAAAAACTTTTTACCGTGCTCTTCGTTGACCCGCGTGCCACGACCTATGATTTGCTTGAACTCGGTCATGGATTGGATGCGTTGGTCCAAGACAATCAATTTACAGGTTTTGGCATCCACCCCAGTGGTCATCAGTTTTGAGGTGGTAGCAATAACGGGGTATCTGGATTCAGGATTGATAAAATTGTCCAGCTCGGCTTTGCCTTCAGGATTGTCACCTGTAATCCGCATGACGTAACGGTGGTTTTCTGCCATGCGCTCCGGGTTGGCGTTGGCAATTGCTTGTCTCATGCGCTCGGCATGGTCGATATCTTCACAGAATATGATGGTCTTGTCATAGGGGTTTGTTTCCGTGAGGAACTCCGTCACCTTTTGAGCAACCTTTTCTGTGCGCTTTTCAAGAACAAGGGTTCTATCAAAGTCCTTGGTGTTATAGATGCGGTCTTCAATCAGATTGCCGAACTTGTCCGTCTTGCCCTTTTCAGGGCGATAGCCCTCTAGGTCCTTATCAAAATCAATGCGAATGACCTTGTAAGGCGCAAGGAAGCCATCGCTGATGCCTTGTTTCAGGGAATAGCTGTAAACGGGTTCGCCAAAGTAGGCGATGTTGGAAACGTCATTTGTTTCCTTTGGCGTTGCCGTCAAACCGATATGGGTCGCGCTTGAGAAGTAATCGAGGATTCTTCGCCATGCCGAGGCTTCGGATGCACTTCCACGATGGCACTCGTCAATGACAATCAAATCAAAGAAGTCCGGGGAGAACTGCTTGTATATGTTTTGCTCTTCTTCGGTCCCTGTGACTGCCTGATACAGAGACAGATAGATTTCATAGGACTTGTCTACTGTCCGATTATGAATCTTCGTCATCTTGTCGCCAAAAGGGGCGAAGTCCTGTTGTTTGGTTTGGTCAACAAGGATGTTTCTATCGGCAAGGAAAAGGATGCGTTTCTTTTGTTTGGCTTTCCACAAACGCCAGATGATTTGGAATGCCGTGTAGGTTTTGCCCGTTCCCGTCGCCATAACCAGAAGAATCTTGTTTTGCCCCTTGGCAATGGCTTCGATGGTTCTGTTGATGGCTATGGATTGGTAATAGCGGGGAGCACGACCACTGCCATCATCATAGTAATCTTGGGAGACAATTTCTGCGGCAGTGTCGGAAAGACCCTTCATGGCTTTGAACTTCTGCCAAAGCACATCAGGGGATGGGAACTCATCTAGGGTGAGTTCGGTTTCCAGCTTCTCCGAGGTTCCCGATTTGTCGTGAAACAAGAATCCCTTACCGTTGGATGAGAAGATAAACGGAATGTCCAGCATATCCGAATATTCAAGGGCTTGTTGCATTCCTGAGCCAACAGTGTGGGAATCGTCTTTGGCTTCGACAATAGCTAGGGGAATGTTCGGCTTGTGATAAAGGATATAGTCAGCACGCTTGGTTTTGCCTCGTGCCGTCATCTTACCACGCACAATGATGCGTCCGGCGGTGAAGGTAACTTCTTCCCGCATTTGGCTGTTAATATCCCAGCCTGATTTCATGATTGCCGGTGTGATGAGTTTGGTCTTCACATCGGCTTCAGACTTCTTCATAGCCAATGCTCCCCCGAACGTCTTTTCACCTCACAAATATGCTATGCTGAACAATATCTGCATTGTCATTTTAAGCAATAGGTTGCGGGAAAAAACACCATCATAGCGAGTTTCCGATGGTCGCAACTCTCGCATTTAGCTGGAGGCAAACAGATATTCATAGAATCAGTGGGCTATGACGGTCATAGGCCCATTTGTTATTTCTTTTGAAGACGTTCCAACAAACGCTTGACCTGCACAGCCTGCCAATCACCACCGCGCGGTGTGCTAATTCCTGCTGCATTCAAAGACGCGGCAATATCACGAAGGGTTGCCCCTTGTTCCCTGAGCGGTTTCACAATGCCTTCTAGCTTGTGCGCCCTACTATCAGCTTGTGCCTTGAGAGCCTCATTGCGCTTCATGGTCTTGTCTCTGAGTCCACCTAGCTTTTGACCACGCAGCTTGGCTTGCTTCAAAGCCGCCTTTGTCCGTTGCGATATGAAGTCACGTTCTTGCTCCGCCAATGCTGCATAGATATGAAGCTGGAACTTGTCAGCCGAAGGCATTGAAGCCACCCGGAAATCCAGCCTCTTGTCTTCCATGAGCTGCGATATAAAGGAGACCTTACGGCTCAGGCGGTCGAGCTTTGCAACCAGAAGAACGGCTTTGTCACGTTTGGCATGGTCAATTGCTTTGGTCAGTTCTGGACGGTCATCATCCTTGCCGGATTGCACATCAACGTATTCTGCAATGACCTCGAACGGTTCAGGGCTGTATGTCTCAAGATACAGGGCCAAGTCCCTCGCCTGAGCCTCAAGACCCAATCCACTTCGCCCTTGGTCTGTTGTACTTACCCGCTTGTAGATGACGTAACGTTCCATAAGCCTGCCCTTGCTAACTGGTTTGTAATTGCCAGTTAAATCGGTTTGTTACAAATGTCAACGTTCGTTGTGGTTGTAACAAAAAGGGGAAAACCGTTGGTAAGGACCGTGAAAATTGACAAGGCTGGGGCAATAGCCGGGACCACCCTATGGGGGGAAGTTTGCGCTAGCTCGTATACGAATGCCTGATCAGATTTGCGACCCAAAAACATCCGCGTTCAACCGGCACAATGGGACAACGAAAACATATTAAATATTATTAATATAAATAAAAAGCCCCCCTTCCCCCCATAGGTACTCCTAAAGAATTCCTTTAGTCATCCTAAGTCTGCTTTGGCTGTTTATGGTTTCTGAGACCCTCAAACAAGGAAGGAAAGAAGAACCAGTATTCAGAGTGTCCTAGAGTCGTCTTTAAGTAAGACCTAGGTAGTCTTGGATGCCATCACAGGAAGGAAAAACACTGCCACAAAACATGTGCCTCTTCCTTCTATGGTGGCACCCAATTGGAAGCCCGCAGAAACACTGTGGTTTCTGGTTCCTTCTTCCGGGTCAGGAAAACGAGGATCAACCCCTTAACTCCCACCCCTAAATTTTCAGGCATGAACTATTGATGCTGTTCCCTGCTGCTCCCGCCGCAAGCACATGAACTCGTTCATTTAGTTCGTCGCCGGAATGTCCTCTAACCCATTCCCAAGTTATATCGTGCCGGGTACTGAGTTCATCCAGTTCACGCCAGAGGTCTGTGTTCTTAACAGCCTTTCCGTTTGATCCACGCCACCCCTTGGCTTTCCAGTCACTTATCCAAGTAGTCATGCCCTTGCTCAGATATTGGCTGTCAGTCACTACCCGAACGCTTGACCTACTCTGGTCAAGTGCTTTGAGCGCAGCAATAGCTGCACTTAACTCCATTCGATTGTTCGTTGTCTCGGTCTCGCTCCCGGTAATGATACGCTCACGATCACCCTCGCAGATAATAGCAGCATACCCTCCCGGACCGGGATTCCCGGTACATGAACCATCGGTATAAATCGTAATCTGGTTGTTAGTTATCATCGTCGTCATTTTTGATTTGTTATTCATCCAGCCGATACAGGCCGACTATTTGGCAGCGCGAAGATCCCCTCACGAATGAGCCGATCAAGAATTGCTGCCTTCTGGTTTTGTGTAAGTTGGATCACCATGATCAGTCCTCCTTCTGCGTCAGTTTGGTAATCAGTTCAGGGTATTCGGCCATGCAGTAGCCAATGATCTGGATAAGTTGGGCGCGTGATTTCTTCCCAAAGGCTTGCTGAAGGAAGTCATCAACCTTTTCCTCAACTTCTGTCTTGGAGGGGTTCTTCTTCCCTGCCTCCTCCATCAGTTCTTCAGGGGTCTTTCCGAAGGATTTGGCGAAGGCTTCGAGTTTTCCCTTGGCAACCTCACGCTCATGCTCAGTGCCACGCACAGCCATTGCATGTAGCTTCTGTGCATATTCAGCGTCTGTCTGTGAGAAGGACTGAAGGTGGGCTTTGGGTTTGCGACTGTTAGCAACTTGGTCGAGGAAAGAGTTGATCCCCGCGTCCATATCAAAGGTGCCCTGCGGGGCACTTTTAGCGATCTGCATATACTTCGCTGCCTGCCGGTAGCTGAAGCTACAGTTCTCCTTGATCCACGGCTTGAACTCCCCGTGCTTCAAAGTCTTTTTCACACGGAGCAATTCCTCACCAGCAGCTTTCGCTTCACGGATCATCCCCTTGCCATGCTCAAGGATGTTCTTGTGGTGGGTGTTGATTGTTTGGGCGCTGAGAGATAGTGGCGCGATTGTGACTGTGGTGTTGGTACCTCGGGTCATCATAAACCTCCATAGTCAAGCAAAGTGTGATTGGGCTATCTATGGAGGCACCTAATCAACATCGCCGTAGATGGCTATAATTTGACCACACAGAGGGTTTAAACTTTAATGCTCTTATGGTAGCGAAAAAAGATCAAGGGACGTCAGTGACGAAAAAATCGGCATTTACGTTGTTTTTTGGTTTCCTGATAAGTGTCGGTTTCGACTACAATCAAAATGGTGATAGTTGCCCGAGACCGTAAATACAGGAAGGCAACAATGATACCTCTCAACATTACTTCACGACAGGTACCGAGCTGATATTTGAATCCACCCATGCAGCTACCCCAGAACCCCAAGAATCTCTTGGTTCGGCTCGGGGTATTCAGACCTGATAACGAGGTATCTTGCAGATTTCCCGATAAAGCCCGGCGGGGTCACCATATTCCCGCTCATCGACCCCCGCACCTGTATGACCTGTGATCATCCGACGCAGTTCCTGAGACATACCGTATTCACGCGCCATCGTAACAAAACGATGCCGCCACCCGTGATTAGGCTTTACATTCGGGTCTGTAATCACCTGCCGTGCAAATTCCCGTAATCTGTTCTTTGCAGAATTCCACGACCCCCTGATCTCACCTTTGGCATTTGGCTTAAGGAACAAATAGCCGTCGTCCTGAGACCGCACAAAGTCAATGAACCCGGTCTCGACAAGGTGGGGGTGTATCGGGACCTCTCGGTATTCGCCATCCTTCACAGTTACTGTCCCATCAGGCGTTATGAAGATCGCGAAATGTTTGCCATGGTCGATCAGATCAGACTTGCGTAACTGAACAATCTCACCCACCCGCGCCCCTGTATAAGCGCAGACCCAAGGCACCCATCGCTTTGCATTGAGAAGCTTTTGCGTCTCATTTGGCTGTGTCCGTGAATAGTTCAGGGAATGACGCAACAAAGCAACGGCCTCAGCTTCGGTAAAGCCTTTGGGCCTACTACGTTTGACCTTGGGCAGAGCAACAGTCACCCCCTTGGCAGGGTTATCTGCGATCAGGTGCTGACTTACACCCCAGTTAAAGACGGACTTCAAACCTGCCAACTCAGAATCCTTGATTGTCCGTGCTGAGATCGGCTTTCCGGTTCGGGGGTTTACATCTGAAAGTCGTTTGTCCTTGTAGCCAACAACATCACGAGGCGTTACCTTGGTTGCGTCATCATGTCCAAGGTAGTCGATAAAGTATCGAACGGCTTTGCTGTAACTCTCGTATGTACTTACGGAGCGACCACCATCTCGGCCAGCTTCTTTCCACCAGCCCTCCAAAAGCTGGGTGATGGTAACTTGGGGCGCGGCCTTTGTCTCAGGAGCCTTACGGTCTTCCCAGTCTGGAAAACGAGATTCGTAACTGTCAGGTGTATAATCACCAAAGCTGTGACGTTGCAGTTTTTCTGCTGCAAGATCCATCGCAACAGCAACCTGCTCCAGTAGCTTTGCGCGGCTATCGTCATCGACAACGAGCCCACGCTTGGATAATGCAACGTCCGCAAATGCACCAAAGCGATCTTCTAGGCTTTTTCTGGTCTTAGAGGGACTAGGGATCATCAGTTGGGCCACGCCAAACTCACCACGCAGGGCAGCTTTGTCATCAGCTTTTACCCTTCCCCATAACGATGGGGAACCCGGATCGTCTTCAAGTGCGCCTACCCAAGCCCGGTATATTTCACCGGCAAGCGCAACAGCCTGTTTCATCGTCAGCTTTTCAGGCCCGTTCCGAATCGACTGCCAAACCCCTTCGAGATAAGCAGCAATCTGTGCCTGTCTGATTTTGGCTTCATGAGGATCACGAGTGCCAAGGGACACCTTAACGACCGATGCAGATTCACCAACCGTGCGGATGACAATTTTGTCGCCTATAGGAATCGAAAGTTTTGTACCGGAAATCTTCGGACGTATGTCAGCCGGGATACGCTGAACAAAGTACAGGATGCTTGAATCTTTACGCCGCATCGGACGGACCAACCGGAAAAGCATTGTTCCCCACCATTGTGTACCAGTTTGGTGAGGAATAACCATTTGTTTTCGGGAGGTTCCCGGTATCTCTAGGATACGCGGGAGAATGGTGCCCAGGAGAAGACTCGAACTTCCACGACCTAATGGCCACTGGCACCTGAAGCCAGCGCGTCTACCAATTCCGCCACCTGGGCATAGGGGCTTGTGGTATTTGTTCGGGCGGTGTCCGCCGGAACGGGGCGGAATATACGCGGTCAGGCTTAAGTGTCAACCAACTTTTTGATGGTTTGGTGAAACTTCCTGCGCCCGATTGCGTACCCCCGCCAATTGTGCGGTTTTTCGTGGTGTTTTGCGGGTTTCGGGCTTACACCGCGTGGTCGAACAAATAGGCCAGAACACCGTTCAAACGGTTCCTGCCTTGATCGGTGGCGCGCAGTCCTGACGAATCACAGATCAGATCACCGGACTCGATCAGGGTTTCCAACCGGTCGCCTGCCAGAACATCACGCGGTCCCTTGCCGATAATGCGCTTAAAGCGTTCCGTCGGGATGGTTTCATTCAGCCTGAGGCCCATCATCACCATTTCAAGCAGGCGTTCATCAGCCTCAAGCGCGGTTTCTTCTTGCGTGCCATGACCATGCTTTTCCACCCGGTCCAGCCAGATATCCGGCGCACGGTGACGCCTAACCGCCATCGGCGTGGTAGTGCCATTCGCCCCGACCACCGCTTCGCGGCCATGTGCGCCGGGGCCAATGCCGAGATAATCGCCATAGCGCCAGTAAACCAGGTTATGGCGGCTTTCCTGCCCCGGTTTGGCGTGGTTGGACACCTCGTAACAGCGATAACCGGCCCGTTCGGTTTCTTCCTGGGTGATTTCGTAAAGTTCGGTCGCAAGGTCTTCGTCCGGCACGACCAGGTCACCGCGCTGATGCAGGGTATAGAACTGTGTGCCCGGCTCGATGGTCAGCTGATAGAGCGAAATATGCCCATTGGCGATGCCAAGCCCTTCGCGCAGTTCCGCCCGCCAGACCTCGGGATCGTGTTCCGGGCGTGCATAGATCAGATCAAACGAAAAGCGATCAAAGACCGAGGTCGCCACATCCAGCGCACGCATGGCTTCCTCGGCACTGTGCAGGCGACCAAGGAATTTCAGGTCACGGTCATTAAGCGCCTGAATGCCAATCGATACCCGGTTGATTCCGTTGGCGGCAAAGGCCGAAAAACGGTCAATCTCGACCGTGCCCGGATTGGCTTCCAGCGTGATTTCCAGATCATCCGTCACCGGCCAGAAAGATTTGATGTCCTCGATCAAGGCCCCGGCGGTTTGCGGGTCCATCAGGGATGGTGTGCCCCCGCCAAAGAAGACAGATCCCACCGTCCGCCCCGGATGGCGGGCCGCACCATGGGCAAGCTCGGCCCGAAGTGCGGTGCGCCAGCGCGCGTGATCAACACTGTTCGCGACATGGCTGTTGAAATCGCAATACGGGCATTTCGACAGGCAGAACGGCCAGTGGATATAGATGCCAAACGGCACGGTTTCACTTGAGGCTGCGGACACGCGGGACTCTTTTCAAACGCGGAAATGTTGGCCAATAAATTAACACGCACCGCCGATGATGACATCCGCGATGCGTGCATGGGTTTAATGCGGGGAAATGCCCCGGATCAGTCTTCGAAGCAGGCCTTGACCAGCTGGGCAAAGGCATCGGCCCGGTGGCTCATTTCATGCTTTTTCGCCGGATCCATTTCGCCAAAGGTTTCCTCGAAACCATTTGGCTGGAAAATCGGGTCATAGCCAAAGCCGTGAGCCCCGCGTTTTGGCCAGACGATTTCGCCTTCAACCCGGCCTTCGAAATTCTCGACATGCCCGTCCGGCCAGGCCAGCGACAAGGCACAAATAAACGACGCACGACGATCCGGATGGTTGCCAATGCCGTTCTGGACCTTTTCCATCGCCATGTCGAAATCCTTGTCCGGCCCGGCCCAGCGCGCGGAATAAATCCCCGGTGCGCCATCAAGGGCCGAAACCGCCAAACCACTGTCATCGGCAAGGGCCGGAAGATTGGCGCCATTGGCCGCAGCGGTTGATTTCAGTTGCGCATTGCCAATGAAGGTTTTTTCGGTTTCTTCGGGTTCGGGAAGATCAAGTTCACCGGCCGAGAACACCTCTATCCCGAACGGGGCAAGCAGTTCGGCGATTTCCTTGATCTTGCCTTTGTTGTGGCTGGCGATGACGAGTTTTTTTTCCGTGAAACGACGGGCCATGGTCTTGCCTGAAATACGATATCCAACAGATGAGAGAAGCGGCAGGCGGGTGCCTGCCATTGAAATTACTCTGCCCTAAAGGCCAAGGGCCTCACGCTGTTTGGCGAACAATTCCTTGCAGCCTTTTTCGGCCAGCGCGAACATCTGGTCATAGGACGCGCGATCAAACGGAACGTCTTCGGCGGTTGCCTGTACCTCGACGATGCCGCCATTGCCCGCCAGCACAAAGTTGGCGTCAGCCCCGGCATTGCTGTCTTCGGCGTAATCAAGGTCAAGTACCGCTTCACCGTTATAAATCCCGCACGAAATGGCAGCAACAGGCTGGGTCAGCGGGATTTCCTTGATCAGGCCAAGGCGACGCACGCCCTGAAACGCCAGATGGGCAGCAACATACGCGCCCGTGATCGATGCGGTACGTGTACCGCCATCGGCCTGAATGACATCACAATCAAGGCGCATCTGCATTTCGCCCATCGCCTTCATGTCGGCAACCGCACGGATCGAACGACCGATCAGACGCTGGATTTCCTGGGTACGGCCAGACTGGCCACCGCGCGCAGCTTCGCGGTTCATGCGGCTATCGGTTGCGCGTGGCAGCATGCCGTATTCCGCAGTGATCCATCCCTTGCCGGAATTGCGCATCCAGCCCGGCACCTTGTCTTCGACCGTGGCGGTACAGATCACATGCGTGTCGCCGAATTTGATCAGGCAGGAGCCTTCGGCATATTTGGAAATGCCGGTTTCAATCGTCACATCGCGAAGCTGATCGGGGGTACGGCCGGAAGGGCGCATAAGATGGAACCTCTTGGTTGTTTTGGCGGTGTTCGCAGATCGGAACACCGCAAATTTGTCCTGTGAAATTTGGCCCAAAGTAAGATGTGACCTGGCAAACGTCCAGCAGTTTCCCCGCATGTTTTTATTCGTTCTGGTGCAATGCAGACAAACCAACACCTTGAGGCAATTTCGCAAGTCCGGCGTTGTATTCGGTCGTGCAATTGACGCAATGCGTTTGCCTGACTAAATTCTGTTCAGTTTCACGACAATAGGGCCCGAAGCAAACCAGATGGCGCATTTTGACGATACATTGCTGGGCGACATGAATGCGCGGTCACGTGAAGTGTTCCGCCAGATTGTCGATGCCTATGTCGAAACCGGCGAACCGATCGGCTCGCGGTCCATTGCGCGGCGCATGTCGGAAAACCTCTCGGCTGCGACCATTCGCAATGTCATGTCCGATCTTGAGGAGATGGGTCTTCTGGTCGCACCGCACATTTCGGCCGGTCGCCTGCCCAGTGAAAAGGGCCTGCGTCTTTTTGTGAATGCATTGATGGAGGTCGGCGACCTTCCCAATGCCGAACGCGACCAGCTGACGAAAAACTGCGAACAGGCGGGTTATTCGCTTGATCAGATGCTGGGCGAAGCAACCACGATGTTGTCGGGCCTGTCGCGCTGTGCCGGACTGGTGGTCGCACCCAAGACCGATGGCATTCGCTTAAAACAGATCGAATTTGTCGCCCTGTCACCCGGCAAGGTTCTGGCCGTTCTGGTCTCGGAAAACGGCAATGTGGAAAACCGAATCCTTGATGTTCCGGCGGATTTGCCCGCCTCGGCATTGACAGAAGCAGCAAATTATCTAAATACCCGGTTGGCTGGAAAGACGCTTGATGATGCGCGCCTTCTGATTACCCAGGAGCGTGATCGCCTCAAACAAGAGCTTGATGATCTTTCCGCCAATCTGATTGATGCGGGCCTGGCAACATGGGCTGGCGGGGTCAAGGGATCGTCCCTGATTGTGAAGGGGCAATCCCAGTTGCTGGAAAATATCGATACGATTGAACAGCTTGAGACCGTCCGCCGTTTGTTCAACGTGCTTGAAGCCCGCGATCAGATGATTGAATTGCTCGATGTGACAACGGATGCCCAGGGCGTTCAGATTTTCATCGGGTCGGAGAACAAACTGTTCGGCGGATCGGGTCTTTCGATGGTGATTTCGCCCTATCAGAATGCTGAAGGCAGCATTGTGGGTGCAATCGGGGTTGTCGGACCGACCCGGATCAATTATGCCCGGATCATTCCGCTGGTCGATTACACCGCCAAGCTGGTCGGTCGACTGATTGGATAAATCGCGGCGCTGCGTGTCAGGCCGCATAACGTGAAAGTAGCAAGGTTAGCCATGTCGGAAACCGCAAAGAACACTCCGGAAGATCTGCACGACGTCAATGCAGAGGAAACCGCTTCTGAAGAGGTCGCAGCAGAGGCGACCGAAGAAGTACTCGAAGATGCCGCCCTCCAGGACCCGGTCGAGGCGCTTGAAGCCGAAGTCGCGGAACTCAAAGACCGTCTGCTGCGTCAGGCCGCCGAGGTGGAAAACACCCGCCGCCGCGCGAAAAAGGACGTCGAGGATGCCGGCAACTACGCCATCACCAAATTTGCCCGCGACCTTCTGGATGTCAGCGACAACCTGCGTCGCGCCCTTGATGCAGCGGGTGACACGTCCGATGCCGATCCGGCAATGAAAACGCTGGTCGATGGTGTCGAGATGACCGAACAGGCCCTGCAAAAGGCGCTTGAAAAGAACGGCATCGAAAAGCTCGAACCGCTTGGCGAAAAGCTTGATCCGAACAAACATCAGGCCGTGTTTGAACTGCCGCATCCGGAATATCCGGACGGCCATGTCGCGCAGGTCATGCAGGCCGGTTACGTGCTCAAGGGGCGCTTGCTGCGTCCGGCCATGGTTGGTGTCACCAAAAACCCGGCCGGTGAAAAACCAAGCCAGGACGATACCCCGGGCGGCAATGTCGATACCTCTGCCTGATCGGCAGAAAAATCCCAGATAAACCGGTTAAAGCGGATCGGTTTCGCATTCACCCCTGCCAGACAGACTTGGCGGGGGTGTTTTGTTTGCATTAGGCTACCGCTACCCGACACCAGAACAGGACCGCACTCCATGCCGCTTAGCCCCAACCTGATCGACATCCTGCGCGATGAAAACGCCCCGATTGTCATCCTTACGGGGGCGGGCATTTCCAAGGAAAGCGGGTTGCATACTTTCCGCGACGCGGACGGTATCTGGGCGAAATACGATATTTCCGAGGTCGCAACCCCCGAGGCCTTCATTGCCAATCCCGATCTGGTGCATCATTTCTATAATGACCGCCGGGCTGGCTTGCATGACCCAGCGGTTCAACCCAATGCCGCCCATCTGGCCCTGGCACGGCTGGAGTCCGAATGGCCAGGTGATGTGTTGCTGGTGACGCAAAACATTGACGATCTGCATGGCCGGGCCGGGTCAAAAAACCTGATCCACATGCATGGTGAACTTCTGAAAATCCGCTGTAATCACTGTGATCTTCTCACCGATTGGCCGGGCGACCTTGCCAAGGAAACGCCATGTCCAGCATGCAGCAAAACCGGTGGATTGCGCCCCCATGTCGTGTGGTTTGGCGAAATGCCCCTTGAGATGGAACGCATTTATGCCGCCCTTGGCGCGTGCGGGCTTTTTATCTCCATCGGGACATCGGGCAATGTCTATCCGGCAGCCGGGTTTGTGCAAGTCGCCCATGAAGAAGCCGGTGCCGAAACGGTCGAGCTCAATCTCGAACCCAGTTCGGGTGCCACCAGTTTTGATCACAGCACCTATGGCCCCGCCACCGAACTTGTCCCGGCCTTCGTTGCCGCCCTGCTCGGTGATTGATAGCTGGTCTAGGGGTTTATCAAGTCACGAAATGATTTCTCGCCGGTATCACTGAATCGCACGATCCGCGACTCCGGTACCCGCCGGGCCCAGCCAAGGTCATAAAACCGGTCCAGCAGGGCCGCCCCAAATGACCCCGCCAGATGCGATTGCCGGGCACTCCAATCCAGACATTCCCGGCACAACGGCCGACGCTTGGCGCGCAAGCCATCCAGATCGATGCCAAACATGGTGGCAAAATCTATCCCGGCCGGGGTCAGGGCAACCCCATTCACATCGCTTGCAATCAGCTTGCGTTTGGCAAGGCCATCAAACAGCGCAACCCCCATATCCCCGGCCAGATGGTCATAACAAACGCGTGCCTTGCGCAGTTCCGGGTCCTTGGGCCCGGTACGCACGCGGTTATGCCCGACCCGGTTGGCAATCCCCATCAGGAGTTCCAATGCCTCGACAATATCGGGGCCCGAAAGCGTGAAATAACGATGCCGCCCCTGTTTGCGCGGCACAACGATCTGCCCGCTCTCAAGCTTTGCCAGATGCGAGCTGGCGGTTTGTGGCGTTACACCGGCTTCTTGCGCAAGCTCGGCCGCGGTCAATGCCCGGCCACTCATGAGGGCTGTCAGCATGTTTGCGCGCGCCGGATCGCCAAGCAATGCGGCCACGCGGGCGATATCGGGTCCTTCTTTCATAGTTCGATGCTAATCGAAGCATTGATGCGCAGCAATCGGGATAATGGGCCGCGTCACCCAACAAGACCCCTCTCCTGAAAGGACGCTGTCATGATCACCTGTTTCATTCGCTATGAAATCGACCCGTACAAAAAAGACGCCTTTATCGAATATGCCCGCAACTGGGGGCAGGCCATTCCGCGCTGCGGGGCCGACCTTGTCGGCTATTTCGCCCCGCATGAAGGTTCGGTCTCGACCGCTTATGGTATCTATCATCTGCCCGATCTGGCATCCTATGAAGCCTATCGTGCGCGGCTAAAGGATGATCCGCTGGGACGGGAAAACTATGAATTTTCCCAGCGCGAAACGTTTATCCTGCGCGAAGAACGCCAGTTTCTGAAAATTGCCTCGACACCACACGCTGGCCCGCATATGGAGTTGATCAAACCATGATTGCCGTCATTTTCGAAGTCACACCGCGCGAAGGGCACTATGACGATTACCTTGCGATTGCCGGCGATCTCAAACCCGTGCTTGAAACCATGGATGGCTTTATCTCGATCGAGCGATTTCAAAGCCTGACCAATCCGGGCAAGGTTTTATCGCTGTCTTTCTGGCGCGATGAGGATGCAATTGCCGCGTGGCGCAATCTGGGCGAGCACCGCACAGCCCAGATCAAGGGACGGCACAAGATTTTTGAAGATTACCGTTTGCGGGTGGCTGGCGTGATCCGGGATTACGGCCTTCATGACCGTGATCAGGCCCCGGATGATTCCCGCGCACAACATGATCGCTGATTTATAACGTCGGTCATCGGGGCTCAGGCTTTTGCCGGTTTCGGGGATGCTTCTTCATCCCCGATTTCGCTACTCTCGGCAAATTCGGCAAATTCTTCTTCCACAGCATCCTCGACCGCTTTGGCACCGCCCTTGTAATCAAGCAGCATCACGGCAAGCACCACGATGCCTGCCCCGATAAAGATGAACGGCACCGGCAGCATGTCAAAGAAGATCAAATCCATCGCCACCGAAAACGGAAGGGCGGTGTATGCCGCAGGCGACACCACACTGGCATCGGCCACACGCACGGCACGCAGCACCATGTAATTGGTCAGCATGGCAAAGAAGCCAGCACCCGATGAATAAAGCCAGTCGGCCAGTGACGCCGGATACCAGGTGATCATGGCAATCGGCACCCAAATCGCAACCGCGATGATCTGTGGCCAGAACAGCATGGAAAAATTGGTCTCTGTACGGGTCAGCACCTTGGCAAACAAAGTCTGGGCTGAAAAACAGAACGCCCCGATCAGGGCCGCGGCGACACCAAGCGGCACACCAAAGCCATCCATGCGCGGCACACACATCACCCACACGCCAACAAGCCCCAGAAGGGTTGCGATGATTTTGCGCGGGGTCAGTTTCTCGCCCAGAATCACCACCGCCAACATCACGGTTAGCAAGGCTTCGATAAACAGATAGGCATTGACCTCGGCGATGCTCATCTGGCGGAGCGCAAAGAACACAAAGAAAAGTGACCCGTACCATAAAACGCCGCGCGCAATATGCGCCATCGGGCGGCGCGTACGGATCTGGCGCGTGCCGATAAACCTGACGATGATCAGGAACACCGTGACCGTGGTCAGGGCGCGCATCGCCAGAATTTGCGATGTCGGTACATCATGGGAAACAAGCTTGGCACAGACATCAACAAAAACGCCCGATGCCATGGCAGCCGTCATCCACAGAACGCCGCGGAAATTTCCGCTCAGGTGCGTTGCGGTCATGGTCAATCCCGGTTTTGAAAAAGAAGTACTGGGGTTTCCGGCCGTCAGGGAGTGACGGGCTTACGTGGTGGCGCAAGGGGACATCAAAGAAACATGGCCGGAAACCCTGTATGGCAATGATATTGCCTGCTTGTTTGGAAAAATACGAATGAAGCTTTTTCAGCCATTGTTGAGATTTTTTTGGCCCAATTTCGCGTAAGGCCTGATAGACAGAATAAAAGCCTTTAATACCGCCTGGATGGAAACCCCGATGCGCAGAAAGCTCCCCCCATTGCGCGCCCTTGTCGCCTTCGAAGCCACCGCACGCCATCAAAGCGTTAAAGGGGCCGCCGAAGAATTGCATGTCACGCAAAGTGCCATCAGCCATCAGCTCCGCCAGCTTGAGGAAAATCTTGGCGTGGTGCTGTTTACCCGCAAGGGTCGGGGATTGAGCCTGACCAAATCGGCAAAGCTTCTTCTGCCGCGCCTGACAGAGGCACTTGACGGGATTGCCGATATTACCGGCGAAGTCGGCCCGGACAAGGGCAAGGCCATCCGCATTGGCGCCCTGGCCACCCCGGCACTGACCGTGCTGCTCTACGAGCTTGATAACCTGCGCGACCGGTTGCCCGCCGATATCCCTGTTCAGTTTCGCAAGATCGAATTTGATGACGGGCTTGATCCGCTTGAGATTGATCTTGCCCTTCAGATCGCGCCAAAGGACCTGCCCGGCCCGGAAGACTGGATTACGGAACTTCTGACACCCGAAGTCTACACCGCCTTTGCCGCCCCGGAATGGCTGGCAAAGCGCGGCTATGATGCCAGCAATGTTGATGTCGGCAACCTTGGCCCGCGCGATATCCTGTTGATTGACAGTGACAGCGAACAATTTTCCCAGATCGAACAATGGTTCAAGGATGCCAACTTTTCGCTGACCGATTGCTGGACCTTCAGCCACCATATCTGGGCACTTGAAGCTGCACGCGCCGGTCAGGGCATTGTTGCCAGCACCGATGTCGTTGCGCGCAACTATGTCGAACGCGGTGAACTGGTCGCGCTCAACTTCCCGGATTTCATTTCACACTGGTGGTATCGCCTACTGATCCGCCCGGCCCGCGAAAAAGACCCGATCGTGATCGAAGCCGCCAACTGGATCCGCGAACTGATCAACCCGAAAACCGCATCGCTTGCGCGCAAAAAGGTGATGTAACGCCATTGTCGTTGTCCTTGGACGCCCGAAAGGTTAGGGTTTGGGCACAACAAAAGCAGCCTTTGCCAAAGAATGGGGTTATGTGGGGAAGATGACATCCTTGGTGTCGGTCGTGGTCACGACGTATAACTGGCCGGAAGCACTTTCCATGGTGCTGAAATCTCTTGCCGATCAAAAAGATCGCAATTTCGAGATCGTCATCGCCGATGATGGATCGGGCGATGAAACCGCAAAGGTCATCAAGGATTTTGCCGCCACAAGCGCGATCCCGGTCAAACATTACTGGCATGAAGACAGTGGCTTTCGCGTGGCCAAGGCGCGCAATGGCGCGATCGGCTTGTGCGCAGGTGATCTGGTTGTCTTTATTGACGGTGACTGCTGCGTGATGCCTGACTTCATCACGCGCCACCGCAAGGCCGCGACCGAGGGCTGTCTGGTCTCAGGCAAACGCGTCTTCCTTAAGGAACGGCTGACCAAAACCCTTTTGGCGCGCAGATGGGCTTTTCACAAATGGCCGCGCCCGCTGCTGTTCCTGATTGCCCTTGCCGGGTTCGCCAATCGACCGTTTCAATTCATTCGCCTGCCCCATAATGGCCCCTGGCTTTGGGAACATGAAAATTGCTGGGAAAAGGCGCAAACCTGCAATCTTGCCGTCTTTAAATCCGACATCGACCGCGTTCAGGGCTTTGACGAAAGCTACGAAGGCCACGGCTTGGAAGACTCTGACTTTGTTCTACGGTTGTTGCGCTCCGGTCTCAAACGCAAGAATGTAGAATACTGTTCACCCGTTCTGCATCTCTTCCACAAGCGTTCCGACCCCAAGCGCCATGTACAGGATTCCAAGAACCCTAGCCATTTCAAAAATCTTCTGGCTGATACAGAACGCTTCCTGCCTCTGACCGCAGTCAAGACACCCTCGGCGACGCAGAAAGCCGAACGCGAAGCGGCCGAATAACCTTTCGACCAAGGATGCATCTAGACCCCCTTGGAAGCAGCCGCGTTTCGCGATAAAAGGTCGGCATCATTTTCCTTCGGGTGCATCTGTGCATCTTCGAAACTTATATCAGCCGCCCTGTTGATCGGGGCATGCGTTCAAAAAGCGAAAGGGATTTTCCCAGATGGATCTCAGCAAGATTGCCGTTGGCAAGGATGTTCCGTGGGACGTAAACGTCGTCATCGAAATTCCGCAGGGCGGACCGGTCAAATACGAAGTAGACAAGGACTCGGGTGCTGTCTTTGTTGACCGTTTCCTGCACACCTCGATGTACTATCCGGTCAATTATGGCTTCATCCCCAACACGCTGGGCGAAGATGGTGACCCGGTTGATGCCATGGTCATGTTCCGCGAGCCGGTCGTTGCCGGTTCCGTCATCCGCGCGCGTCCGATCGGTGTTCTGATCATGGAAGACGAAGCCGGTCAGGACGAAAAACTGATCTGCGTTCCGCACGACAAGATTGATCCGTACTACACCGACATCAAATCCCACGAAGATCTGCCGCAGATCCTGCGTGACCAGATTCAGCACTTCTTCGAGCGTTACAAGGATCTCGAAAAAGGCAAATGGGTCAAAGTCACCGGTTGGGAAGGCGCAGAAGCTGCTGCCAAACTAATCGAAGAAGGTGTGACCCGCCTCGGGAAATAACCCGGCGCAGATCCCGTCTTCGGACCGGTTACCGATTTCACGCACAACGCCCCGTTAAATGTGACGGGGCGTTGTTTTTTTGACTTATCGGTCGCGTAACAATACTTTGGTGCAGGGGGTCTACCCTTACAGGGTGGAAAAGACGGCAAAGTTCACGTTTCAGGATATTATTCGTGACCGGCGATACAGACACCGACAAGACCCGCACCATCAAAATCATCTCTGGCGACATCACCACGCTTGACGTGGATGCCATCGTCAATGCCGCGAACGAGGCCCTTTTGCCGGGCGGCGGCGTTTGCGGTGCCATCCATCGTGCGGCGGGGCCGGAACTGGCACATGCCTGTCGCCCGCTTGCCCCCTGCCCGACTGGCCACGCCCGGATCACACCGGGATTCGGATTAAAGGCAAAACACGTCATCCACACGGTCGGGCCGGTCTGGCACGGCGGCAATCAGGGTGAGGCCGATTTGCTGGCAAGCTGTTATCGCAATTCAATCTTGCTGGCCCTTGAGAACAAACTGGCATCTGTCGCGTTTCCTGCCATATCCACAGGCATATTCGGGTATCCGGAAGACCAGGCCGCCAAAATTGCCGTATCAACGATTCGTGACCTGACTGGCGAAGTGCCCCGAATGCCACAAATTTACCTTTGTTGTTTTTCACCATCGGCGCGTCAGCTCCTTGAGACCGCCTGCAACCAATTCAGATAAGGTCCGCGAACAGAATGCAAAGCGACGCTGTTGCACAGTCTTCATCCCAAACACTTGAACTGTCCGCCTCGGCTGACGGGTTCTTGCGTGTGGGCGATCACAGTTTTCGCTGTGCCCTTGGCGTCAACGGCGTCACTGATGCCGACAGCAAAACCGAAGGCGATGGCAAAACGCCCGCCGGTCGCTGGCAGCTGCGCTATGTCATGTATCGTGCTGATCGCAGGCCCTGCCCGCGTACCAGGCTTCCGGTCACCACCATCTCCTTCTGGGACGGCTGGTGTGATGACCCAAAGCATCCGGACTATAACTGCCCGGTCCGCCTGCCCTTTGACGCCAGCCATGAAAAGCTGTTTCGCGACGATGACCTGTACAACATCATCGTCGTTCTTGGTCATAATGATGACCCGCCCGTCCCCGGAATGGGGTCGGCGATCTTCATGCATATCGCCAAACCCGATTATGCCGGTACCGAAGGCTGTGTTGCCCTGGCCGAAGATGACCTTGAAACACTCCTTGGATTGGCAGCCTATGAGACGTTCATCACCATCACTGCGTAAAATCATGGACTTGCCGTTTCGCTGCACAGCGCCTAGGTTCAATTGCC
>NZ_DBGS01000105.1:0-58548 GCF_002295455.1 Thalassospira sp. UBA848
AAGGGGCATCGCAAGCTTGCGATGGTGGCCGGCCATTTTGAAAGTTCGGACCGTTCGCGCCAGCGTTATGACGGGTTTTGTCAGGCCATTAACGACGCACACCAAAAGGACGGAGCGGCGATGGCAGTCCCGCGCCTGTGTCAGGTCGGGTTTGGCGAGACCGATCTTGAGGGCATCCTTGAAAGTTTTCTGACCGGGCCGGATGCGGTCACGGGTCTTGTCTGTTCGACTGACATGCTGGCGATTGCGGCAATCAGCGCATGCCGCACCTATGGGCTTTCGGTCCCGGGGGATGTGTCAGTCGGGGGCATTGACGGAATTGCGGTGGGTGGGCTGATCACACCGAAACTGTGTTCGGCCGTTCAACCCACCCAGAAGATGGGCCAGCAGGCGCTTGCATTCCTGCTGGGCCTGATACGGGGGCAGACAGAACCGCAAAGTTTGCTTTTGCCCCATCAACTTAGCACGGGTGAGTCGATCGGACCCGCCCGGCATCAGTCATCACCCCGATTATAGGGAGATCAAAAGTGCGTTTCAAACAACTTGTCATGGGTGTGAGCCTTGCGGTTGCTGCCACGGCGGCACAGCCTGCCTTCGCTGATGAAGCAGCGATTTGCTATAACTGCCCGCCGGAATGGGCCGATTGGGGCGGACAGCTCAAGAATATCTCGAAAGATCTGGGCATTGATGTCCCGCAGGATAACAAAAACTCGGGCCAGACCCTGTCGCAGCTTTTGGCGGAAAAAGAAAACCCGGTTGCCGATGTCGCCTATTACGGTGTGTCTTTTGGCATCAAGGCCAATGAAGCCGGTGTTGTTCAGAACTACAAGCCGACCAATTTCGATGCGATCCCGGATGGTCTGAAAGACCCGAACGGCGCGTGGTTTGCGATCCATTCCGGCACGATTGGCCTGTTTGTCAATGTTGACGCGCTTGACGGTGCGCCGGTTCCGCAAAGCTGGAATGACCTTTTGAAGCCGGAATATGCGGGCATGGTCGGGTACCTTGACCCATCAAGCGCCTTTGTCGGCTATGCCGGTGCGGTTGCGATCAACCGTGCCATGGGCGGGTCACTTGATGATTTCGCGCCGGGTATCGAGTTCTTCAAGAAGCTGAAGGAAAACGATCCGATTGTGCCGAAACAGACCGCCTATGCACGTGTTCTGTCGGGCGAAATTCCGATCCTGCTTGATTATGATTTCAATGCCTATCGCGCGAAATACAAAGACAGTGCGAATGTTGAATTCGTCATCCCGTCCGAGGGTACGGTCACGGTGCCGTATGTCATGAGCCTGGTTGCCAACAACCCGCATGGCGAGAATGGCAAAAAGGTTCTGGATTATGTGATGTCGGACAAAGGCCAGTCCCATTGGGCAAATGCCTTCCTGCGTCCGGTGATCCCGAGTGCAATGTCGCCGGAAGCGGCATCCAAGTTCCTGCCGGAAGCCGACTATGCCCGTTCCCAGCCGGTTGATTACGCCAAGATGGCAACCGTACAGACCGGGTTCTCTGACCGTTATCTGGCCGAGGTACGTTAAGGTGTCGATGGACCTTGATTTGAAGGAGGGGCGTTCGCGCCCTTCCTTGCTTTCATCCTTTTTAACCCCGCGCGCAGCGGCTGCAAGCCCGGCGATCCTGACGGTCTTGCTAATCCCGGGGCTTGTGATTGTTGCGGCGTTCTTTTTGATCCCGCTTGCGCGTGTTGCGGTCGAAGTCGGCAACGGGCCGGAGGGATGGGGGACGTATCTTCTGATCCTGACCAATGCGCGCTATCTGGAAAGTCTGATCCAGACGCTTGCGATGTCGGCAGGCGTTACGATGATGGCGTTGATCCTGTGTGCGGTTGTCGGGCTGTTTTTGGTGCGCAACAGATTTGCCGGGCGCAGCATTTTGATCGGGACATTGACCTTGCCACTGTCCTTTCCGGGCACGGTGGTTGGCTTCATGGTGATCATGCTGGCCGGACGCCAAGGTGTGATTGGCGGGCTGACGGATGCGGCCTTTGGGGCCAAACTTGTCTTTGCCTATGACATTGCCGGTCTTTTTATCGGCTATCTGTATTTTTCGATCCCGCGCGTGATCTTGGCGGTGATGGCATCTGCCGAGAAGCTTGACCTGCAGCTTGAAGAAGCGGCGCAGTCGCTTGGTGCGTCGCGGTTTCGTGTGATTTGCGACGTGATTTTACCCGGCCTCATGCCCGGCCTGATTTCATCAGGGGCCATTTGCTTTGCAACGGCGATGGGCGCGTTTGGCACGGCCTTTACGCTGGCGACCGATATCGATGTGTTGCCGATGGTGATCTATACCGAATTTACCCGGAACGCCAATATCCCGGTGGCGGCTGCGCTTAGCATCGTTCTGGGCCTGATTACCTGGGCGTGTCTGGCTGCGGTGCGCAGCTTTACCGGCGAGGGCAAAAGCCTGCCGGTGCGCGGAGGGGCATAATATGCGACGCACAGGTGTCTTTTACGCGCAGCTTGGCCTGACCATTTTGCTGTGTCTTTTTATCGTAGTGCCGATCGTGATGTCCGCCCTTGCCGGGGTGACGGTCAATGTGTTTCAGGGATTGTCTTCGGGCCTGACGCTGCGCTGGATATTCGAGGTCTGGGACCTTTATGCATCAAGCATCTTTTTGTCATTGTGGCTGGCGATTGCGTGTCTGTTCGTCACCCTGATTGCCGGTGTGCCGTTGGCATATGTTCTGGTGCGCAAGCCCGGCCGTGCCACCCGGTTGTTTGAAGAATTGCTGACACTGCCGGTGGCGATCCCGGGTCTGGCATTGGCGCTCGCACTTTTGATCACCTATGGCGGGGTCAGTGGATATCGATCCAGTTGGCTTTTCATCCTGACAGGGCATGTGTTGTTTACCCTGCCATTTATGGTGCGATCTGTCGCGGCGGTGATGTCGGCGATGGATATGAAAACCCTTGAAGAAGGGGCGGCAAGCCTTGGTGCCGGGTTCTGGCGGCGGTTTTTTACGGTCATTGTGCCCAATGCCAAGCCGGGCATTCTGGCCGGTGCATTGATGGTGGTCACGCTGTCGGTCGGGGAGTTCAACCTGACCTGGATGTTGCATACGCCGCTGACCAAAACGCTGCCGGTCGGGCTTGCGGATGCTTATGCCTCCATGCGCCTTGAGATCGGCAGTGCCTATACCCTGATTTTCTTTGTACTGATCATGCCGTTGCTGATTGCCATGCAAATAATGGCAAACCGGGGCAGCAAGCCCGCACGCGCGACGGCGGAGGATAAATAATGACCACTTCCCAAAAACAGGCAGCGCAGGCGCAAGACGCCGGTACTGCGATTGCGCTGAAAAACTGTGCGAAAACCTTTGCCGATGGCACACGCGCGCTGATGCCTTTCGATCTGTCGATCACGGCGGGCGAGACGCTGGTTTTGCTGGGGCCATCAGGCTGCGGCAAAACCACGATCCTGCGCATGATTGCCGGGCTGGAGTTCCCCGATGCGGGGGGTGCAATCCATTTCGGCGACGACGATGTGACCCGCCAGTCGATTGAGCAGCGTCGGGTCGGCATGGTGTTTCAGTCCTATGCGCTGTTTCCCAATATGACGGTGGCCGAAAACGTGGCCTATGGCCTTAAGGTGCAAAAGGTTGGCAAGGCCGAACGCGATCAGCGCGTGCGCGAGATGCTGGAAATGATGCATATCGACATGCTGGCCGATCGCCGGGTTGATCAGCTTTCCGGTGGGCAGCGCCAGCGTGTGGCCCTTGCGCGCGCCATCGGACCGCGCCCGCGTGTTTTGCTGCTCGACGAGCCGTTGACAGCCCTTGATGCCAAGCTGCGCGTCCGGCTCAGGACCGAGATCAATGCGCTTTTACGCAAGCTTGGCATTACAGCGATTTACGTCACCCATGATCAGGAAGAAGCCATGGCACTGGGCGACCGGATTGTTGTGATGCAAAAGGGCGAAATCGCGCAGATTGGCACACCACAGGAAATCTATCGTGCGCCGAAAACGCCGTTTGTGGCCGACTTCGTCGGGGCAAGTAATTGCCTGAAGGTTGATATCGAAAACGGGCGGGCGTTGCTGGGCAAGGTTGATGTTGATGTATCGCCCGCCTGGAATGCCAGCCAGACGACCGACGGGTTGTCAGAAATCTATTTCCGGGCCGATGGCCTGGCGCTTTGTGCCGCGGATGATGCCCATTTCACCGCGAGGGTAGAGGCTGTTTCCTATTTGGGGGAACGCCTGCGCGTGACGGTTTCGGGCATCGGCGAAGATGCGGTTTTGGTTGATACCGACCCTGATACAAACATGACGCCGGGCGAGACGGTGCATTGCCGGTTGGTGCCCGAACGCCTCACCGTGTTTGCCGCAAGCTGACGGTTTCCAGTCCCAACACGAACAAGAAATTCCAGATACGAGAGACTTTAAAAGCATGCTTATTGCGCAATTGACCGATTTGCACATCGGTGCCGGGCGGCGTCTGGCCTATCGCAAGGTGGATACGGCAACGGCCCTTGAACGGGCGGTGGCACGGGTGAATGCCATGGTGCCGCGCCCGGATATGGTTGTGTTTACCGGTGATATTGGTGATCTGGGGACAGCCGATGAGTACGCACTGGTGAAAGACACCCTGCGCGACCTTGACGTGCCGTTTTACATGATCCCGGGCAACCATGATCAGCGTGCGCCTCTGCGCGCAGCCTTTCCCGATGCCATGCCAGTCGAAGACGGGGGTGAGTTCATCAATTATGTGATTGATGCCGGGCCGGTCAGGCTGATCGCGCTTGATAGCCTTGATGAAGGTCGGCCAGAGGGCAAATTGTGTTCGGCCCGATTGGACTGGCTAGAGCGCACGCTGCATGATGGTGATGACAGGCCTTGTGTCTTGTTTGTCCATCACCCGCCTGTCGCGGTCGGGATCAAGCACATGGATGATCAGCGGCTTTTGAGCGGGGCAGAAACATTTGCCCAGATCGTGCTGGCGCATGAAGACCGTATTCAGGCGATCATGTGTGGCCATCTGCACCGTCCGATCCATACACGCTGGGCAGGCGTGCCGTTGATTGTTGCGCCATCCATTGCCCATCAGGTTGCGCTGGATTTGCGCGATGACGGACCGTCGGCCTTTACCATGGAACCGCCAGCGATGCATTTGCATCGCTGGGACGAAAAGCAGCAATGCCTTCTGACCCATCTGGCCTATGTCGACCACTATGACGGGCCACATCCGTTCTTTGACGAGAACGGCAAACTGATTGTCTGAAAAAGGGGGGGGGCTTATTTGCCCACCCCGACCTTGATGGCGAGTTTGCGGAGCGGGCCGATGCGGTTAATCGCGGTGAGGCCGGCATAGCGCAGGTCGCGGAGCGTTTTGGGTTCGAACATTGACGCGCGGTTGAGCAAATCAATGCCGCCGACCCGCATGACGGTTTTGGGCAACTGGCGGCGTTCGTAGGATTTCAGGAGCGGGGTCGCGCCGATATCCTCATTATGCAGTTTGGCCTTGGCCATCAGTTCGGCCAGGGTTTCGATGTCATGCAGGCTCATATTGAGCCCTTGTGCGCCGATTGGCGGGACGACATGGGCGGATTCTGCGATCAAGGCAAGGCGGGCGGCAATCAGGCGCGAGGGCACTTGCGAGATCATCGGCCAGACGGCACGCGGGCTTGCGACGGTCAGCGGGCCAAAAAGGTTCATGGTGTCGTGGGTGATTTCGGCTGACAGGGCTTCATCGGTCATGGCGTTCAGATCATCGACACGGCTGGCCGGGACCATCCAGACCACGGACGAGCAGGGCTTGCCATCAAGGTCGGGCATGGGCACCAGCGTCAGCGGACCACCGGTGCGGTGGATTTCGGTCGAGATGTTGTCATGGGGATCATTGTGGGTGACGACAAACACCAGTGCACTTTGATCATAGGCCCAGCGTTTGTATTTGATCCCGGCCATATCGCGCAAAGACGAGTTGCGACCATCGGCCGCAACAACGATTTTGGCCCGCACGGTCTGACCATCCGACAGGGTTGCCTCGCCATAGCGTGACGTGCTTTTGAACGCAGTCACCGTGGTCGAAAAGCGGAAATCGACATTATCGAGTTCGCCCAAGCGCGCCATCAGGGCCACACGGGCCGCCTTGTTCGACACATTCCAGCCAAAGAAGCCGTTCTTGGTTTCAGCACCGTCAAAATCGGCGGTTTCGCGCGGGGTGCGTTCGGTGCCACCGGCATCAACAATGCGCATGACGCGCAATTCGGCCCCGGTCGGTTTGATGGCATCCCAGACGCCAGCCTTTTTAAGGGTTTCGATGCCCGGCTCGAGAAAGGCGGTGGTGCGCAAATCCGTGCCTTCGCCAATATCCACGGGGGCCGGGTCGACAATCACGATCTGATGGCCGTCGGCGGCAAACCGTGCCGCGGCACTCATTCCGGCGATCCCGCCGCCTGCAATCAGAATATCGGTTTCGATCATGACTGTTTATCCTGTTCCTTGGCCCGGGATGGTCGCGCTAAACCGGGCGCTATCGGCTGTAATCCATGCCGGGCAATGTGCCCTGTCCCATCACTATACGCAACGGTTTTGCCATCCGTTTTGATCCAGATTACGTCACGGCGATTTGGGCGGGCAGAGATAAGGTGGGCGCGGGGGATTGCCCCATGAGGAAAAGTGGGCCATTTTTGGAAGTGCCTACCGCCACCACCCCTGACAACAAGGATTCCGCACATGCTCGCCTGGGTATATCTGTTTATTGCGATCAGTCTTGAAGTGATCGGGACGATATCGCTTAAATTCTCGGATGGATTTACCGATTGGCGCTTTACGGTTCTTAGTCTTGGCGTCTATGGCCTGAGCTTCTGGTTTTTGTCGATGACGCTGCGCATCATTCCGGTCGGAACGGCCTATGCGGTGTGGGCCGGGCTTGGCACGGCATCGGTTGCCCTGATTGGCTGGCTGTTCCTGAAGGAACCGATGACCGCAGTCAAGGCGGTGTTGTTGCTGATGATCATTGGCGGGGTGGTCGGGCTCAAGACCATCAGCACAGAAAGTTAACCTTGTTAACTTGATGCGTTGCCCACCGGGAGAGCAATAGCATTAATGTCGGCTGCGATATCTTGGTGGGCTGGTGACCAGCCCAGGTCGCGGCGTGCTTTTTGATTGCTCATGACCTGATGATGGGCAAGGCCCGCAGCCCAACTGCCAAGGCGGTCCATTGCCGTTTGGGTGGTGATTGTACCGACCTTGCAATCGCGCCCACCGAAACGGGTTGCGATCAGATGGGCGAGGCGGTGGTTTGAAACGTCATTGATCCCGACCCCGAAATAGGACGTGCCCGGTTTGGCATGGCATAAGGCCAGGCAATAGAGATCGGCCAAATCATCGCCATGGATCATCGGCAGGGTGATTTCGCCAGATCCGATGATGGTGACACGGTTTTCTGTGCGGGCGGTTTCCATATCGCGGGTCAATAATCCATAATGCCCGTGCCGTCCGGTGGCGTAAACACAGGCCGGATGAATGATGATGCCGTCAATCCCGTCATCGCCCAGGACACGGTCAATGCCCGGACACATCCATTGGAAGTCGGGCAAGGGATCGAACATGCAGCTTTCATCAATTTCTGCGTCAGACCCGGTTTGGGGGAATAGCCATGTGCCGCCGGTATAGATAAAGCGCACACGGCCCGGCATTTTTCGGGCCGCGGGAAGCAAGTGATCCAGAAGGATACCATCGGCCTTGGCCATATCATCGGCAAAGGTGCAGGCGGTGTGGATTATGGCATCTACGTTTGGCAAATGACCGATCCACGCGGCGGGGGTGGTGATGTCACCGATGATCGGGGTTGCGCCAAGATCGGACAGCATTTTGTGGCTGGCATCTGATCGGGCGAGTGCGAAGACATCGTGTTGATGCGTGATCAGGTTTTCAACGATGGCCGAGCCGATCAGGCCGCTTCCGCCCGTGACAAAAACGCGCATGCTATGTTCCCTGGTTGTTGTGTTGCGCGTGGTTATCGAACCTGAACCATGGTTGGGGTCAAGGGCAATTTGAGGCGGTTGAGTACAAAAAAGGCCGGGCAGATCTGCCCGGCCTTGATGTCGTGATCGCAAAGGACTTAGTTGGCGATTTCGAAAATGCCATCGATTTCAACCGCAACACCAAGCGGCAGGGCGGCAACGCCAACAGCCGAGCGGGCGTGTTTACCCGCATCGCCAAAGATTTCGACCATGGTGTCAGACGCGCCATTGACGACTTTGGGCTGATCGGTGAAGTCCGGCGCGGAATTGACGAATGCGTTCAATTTGACAACACGGGAGACCTTGTCGAGATCGCCGATGGCGGCTTTGAGCTGTGCAACAAGGTTGAGCGCGCAAAGACGGGCGGCCTTCTGGCCGGTTTCAACATCATAGTCGGCACCGAGCTTGCCCACGAATTTCAGTTCGCCATTTTCCATGGTGATCTGACCGGAAATATGAACCAGATTGCCAGAGATGACATAGGGCACATAATTCGCGACCGGGGCAGTCGCGGTCGGCAGCGAGATGCCGAGATTGGCAAGATGGGCGTCGATTTTACCAGCCATGATGATCCATCCTTTTTGCGTGGCAGATGTATTGGTTTGTCGCCAACTTATCGGGGTTAGCGGACAAACAAAACAATTTCTTTGTATCCCTGCAATTGACTGTAAAGCATGGTGGGCAAGGGGATTGGCCGTGATTAAGAACTGTTGAAAAAAAATATCGAATTGTCATAAGGACAAAGGCCCGTAACAATGGTGCAATGCGCAGCACGCGTTAGGCCCTGACCCTAGGCGTGCTGCTTTGTTTTTTTTATAGCGATGTGATGTGGCGAAAGCCGGGAAAAGGTTGGACAGATGGCGTTACAGGATCGGTTGACGAATGTGCATGGTGGCTTGATTGCCCTGCTGGGGGTTTTGATCCTGTCGCCCGATGCGCTGTTGTTGCGACTGATCGGGGCCGATGATTTCACCACGGCGTTCTGGCGGCTGGGCTTTTTGACCATTGCGCTTTTGCTGGTCGCGCTTTGGAATGGCGCCAAGCGCGGCGAGGGCATTGTTCAATCCATCCGACCCAGCGGCTATGAAATGCTGACCGGGTTGTTTTACGGCGGGACCTGCACGTTATTTATGTTTTCGGTGCGCAATACCGATGCCGCCAACACATTGATCATTATCGCGGCAACCCCGCTTTTGGCCGGGTTGATTGGCGTTTTTGTCTTCAAACTTTCCCAGCCGATCCGGACATGGATTGCCTCAATCGTGGTGTTCGTCGCATTGCTGAGCCTGTTTAGTGCCGGCTTTGGCGGGGAGAATGCGCTGGGTGACATGTTGGCCCTTGGCGCGTCGCTTTGCATGGCGGGTTACTTCAATGTGCTGGGGGCGAAGCCCGAAGTTGACGCGCTCAAGGGGATGTTGTTTGGCGCGTTCGTTGTGACACTGATCCTGCTGCCCGGGGCCGCGCCGTTATCGCCAGTTGGTCTGGACTGGGTCTGGCTTTTGATGCTGGGCTTTTGGGTGCTGCCGGTTTCCTTCCTGTTGATCGCCTATGCGTCGCGCAAAATCCCGGCCGCCGAGGTCAGCCTGATTATGCTGAATGAAGCGATCTTTGGATCGTTTCTGGTTTGGGTATTTGTCCAGGAAGTTCCCGACGAGATGACGCTGATGAGCGGAACGGTCGTGATCAGCACACTTGTGGTCCACAGCCTTTTGGGGCTGCGTGCCAGCAAGCGTGCCCGCAGTGCGGCCTGAGGTCTTTATCCCGGTAAACAGTCGTTTTTTAACGCCAAATAGACTTGTCGCGAATTGACATATGAGTTGCCCCGGTTTAATTGAGTGTACTCAGTGAGTGTGCTCATTTTAGGGGTCGAGATGAATAGTCGAGCCGCGCAACGTCAACAAACCCGTCAGAAAATCCTTGATGCCGCCAGAGATTGCTATGGGGCAGGGTCATTTGACGCCGTTTCTACGCGTGAAGTCGCCCAACGGGCCGGTGTCGCCGAAGGTACGATATTCAATCACTTTCCAACCAAGGAAGAACTGGTGATCAGTTGTGTCGGCGATCAGCTTGCCGAGGCGATTGAGAAGGGGCTTTACACGATGGACCCGGAATGGTGCTTCGTTGACAAGGTGATGCATGTTGCCTCCTATCGCTTTACCCAGGTCGGACTTAATCCCGGTTTGTGGCAGGTGATCATGCAGCAGGTCGTGTTTTCCCCCCGCAAGGGTGCGGTACAAGCCATCATGGAAAGCAGCGGCCTGATTGCCGCCATTCAGGCCCTGATCGAGGAAGCGCAGCTTTCGGGGGAGCTTAATCCCGATTTGGCACCGCAACTGATTCGGAAAACCTTGATGGCATTGTTCTTGTTCACCATCCACGAGCATTTCAGCACGCAGAATTTTGACTGTCAGGATATGTGCGCAACCTTGCGCGAGCTGCTTGAAACACAGGTCAAGGGGCTTTGGGCGTGTGAACCGGAACTGGCGGCGTAAGCGCCGGGATATGCCTTATTCGCCGATGAGATGCAGGGTGACCTTGCGGTGATGGGGGGCACGGCGATGTTCGAACAAATAGATTCCCTGCCATGTTCCAAGCACGGCCCGGCCACTCGATACCGGAATGGTCAGTGACACATCGGTCAGGGCTGATTTGATGTGGGCGGGCATGTCATCGGGCCCTTCGCAAGTATGGCGATAGAGGCTGGGATTTTCCTGCACCAACTGCCCGAAGAAGGTTTCCAGATCAAAGCGCACATCGGGATCGGCATTTTCCTGAATGGTCAGGCTGGCCGAGGTGTGACGGACAAAGATGGTCAGCTGGCCGCGTTCAAGACCGGTCTGGTTCACCCATGACTGGATCGGTTCGGTGACTTCATAAAGCCCCTGACCGCTGGTGGTGATTTCAAGAGTGATCTGATCTTGCGAGAGCATGGAGCGATTCCATCCTGCGATAACGTTGAATTTCCTGTGATCGTAAAGACCGAAGCCATCAATAACAAGGGCAGCGAATGGACCGAAACAGATGGCCAGGCCGCGTGCCACAATATTGCCACTTGACGTTAAGGTGCGGCGGGCATATCGATTTGCTCGTCAACTTTTTAAGTGGAAATCATTTTGCGTCTTATTTCCTGTATGCTTGTTATCCTGATCGCACTGACAGTCCTGCTGTCGGGCCAGGGAAACGTGCATGCAGCGTCCGGCCAGTCTGATGCAGGTCACCATGGTATGGTGATTGAAACGACTTCCACTGCGAAACCGATATCCGGCGATCCACATTTTTCACATGGCGATGTCTGTGGCATCACCGCGTGTGGTCCGTATGTTGATCAACATGACGGACTGTCAATGTTTATGCCGGTTGTTTCGGTTGCGACCTTCTGGATCAAGGATCGTCCGGTTGCGTCTGCCGATGCGGATGGCAACTACAAGCCCCCGCGCGCCTGAAAATAATCCCGTCTTTCTGCAACACTTGCCGTCGTCTGTCTGATCCCGCCGGGACATGACAGCATCATGTGCGCCTGTTCAAGCAGGGCTGCGACGGCATTCACGTTCGATGATTATTTTCAGGAGCATGATATGCCCAACTTCAAAACGTCCTTTTTCGCCCGCATTGCCATGTCGACAACCATGATCGGCGCATTGATGGCCGCGCCGGGTGCGCTGTTTGCCAGCCCGAGCCACGGTCAAGGCCATGGCCATGGTGCCGGATCGACAATTTCGGAAATCGGCACACCGGGCACCGCCGCAGATGTCACCCGGACCATCAAGGTGATCATGGAAGACAACTTCTTTGATGCGGAAACCATCGAGGTCCGTGCAGGTGAAACGATCCTGTTCCAGATCGAGAACAAGGGCGATTTTGTTCATGAATTCAACATCGGTACTGCGGCCATGCATGCCAGCCATCAGCAGGAAATGATGATGATGATGGAACATGGTGCGCTTGATATCGACAAGATCCATATGGACCGGATGAAAATGGATATGGGCAACGGCATGACCATGGAACATGACGATCCCAACAGCGTCCTTCTTGAGCCCGGAAAAACAGCCGAGATCATCTGGACTTTCCCGGCCGATGCAGAGCTTGAATTCGCCTGCAATGTCCCGGGCCATTATGAAAGCGGCATGATGGGCAAGGTCCGTCTGCAGTCATAGGCCAGTTGGTTTGAATTGCCAGAGGCCGGGCAACGCCCGTTGCCTCTGGTGTTTCTGCAAGTTTTGGAAATCCATAAAATGAAAACAAACTACCTCAAAGGCGTCCTTGCCGGGGCGTTGGCGATGGTTGCCCTGTCGACTGTCAGTCGGGCGGCGACCTATGACCTGACGGTCGATTATGTCACCATTGATACCGGTGAAAGCAAAACCAAAGGCATCGGTTATAACGGTGCATCACCCGGTCCGACCTTGCGTTTCAAGGAAGGCGAGGAAGCGGTGATCAATGTCACCAATAATCTGAAAGAAGCCACCTCGATCCATTGGCATGGCTTGATCCTGCCCTATCAGATGGACGGGGTGCCGGGCATCAGTTTCCCCGGGATCGAACCGGGCGAGACATTTACATATCGCATTCCGGTCACGCAAAGCGGCACATACTGGTTCCACAGCCATTCCGGTTTTCAGGAGCCGGACGGGGCCTATGGTTCGATCATTATCGAGCCGGAAAAACGTGAGCCTTTCAAGTTCGACCGCGAATATGTGGTGGTGCTGAAAGACAAGCATCCCCATTCGGGCGATCGCATTTTGCGGAACCTGAAAATGATGCCGGATTACTACAACCGTAAACAGCGCACGATTGGCGACTTCTTTGATGATGTTTCCAAAAATGGTCTGGGCGCAACGCTTTCGGAGCGTGGCGACTGGGGCAATATGCGCATGATGCGCACTGATATCGAGGATGTGCAGGGCTTTACAGGCCTGATCAACGGCAAATCCCCGGAACAGAACTGGACCGGTTTGTTCAAGCCTGATGAACGCGTGCGTCTTCGGTTCATCAACGCATCGGCGATGACCTATTTCGATGTTCGTATTCCCGGTCTTGAGATGACCGTGGTGCAGGCTGATGGCAACAATGTTCAGCCCGTACGTGTTGATGAATTCCGCATTTCGGTTGCTGAAACCTATGACGTGATCGTGCAGCCCAAGGAAGAAAAGGCCTATCAGATTATGGCGGAATCGATGGGGCGTTCCGGGTTTGCCTTTGCCACCCTTGCTCCGCGTGAAGGCATGGTGGCAGAGATGCCGGAATTGCGCACGGAGCCGCCGGTTCTGACCATGGCAGACATGGGCATGGATCACAGTAATATGGCCGGAATGTCAGATTTGGCAGATATGTCAGGTGTCACGGCGACCGGTGGTATTGATCACAGTGCAATGGGCCATGACATGTCAGCGATGAGCGGTGCGGATAACGGGACCAATGATCCGTTCTATGCCGCGGGCAGTGGCTTGGTTCCGCAAGCAGCAAATGGTGGAAAGTTCCTGTCCTATGCCGACCTGAAGGCGCAAAAGCCGCTTTATGAGGATCGCCCGGCAACGCGTGAGATCGAGTTGCGACTGACCGGGAACATGGAACGCTATACCTGGACAATCAATGGCGTGAAGTACGAAGACGCTGATCCGATCCGGCTGAAATACGGTGAGCGTGTCCGGTTCAAGTTTGTTAATGAAACCATGATGTCCCATCCGATGCATCTGCATGGCATGTGGTCGATCCTTGATACCGGGCAGGGCAAATGGGACCCGGTCAAACACACGATCAATATCAATCCCGGCATGACGGTTTATTCAGAAACCGAGGTCGATGAACCGGGTGAATGGGCGTTCCATTGTCATCTGAGCTATCACATGGCAACCGGCATGTTCCGCAAGGTCATTGTTGAAGGCGGTCCGGCCATCACCCAGCTTGAGAACGGGAACTGATCGATCATGAAAAAACGTGGATTGATGATGATTGCCAGTGGCGTCGCATTGGCCGTGGGCGCAGCTCCGGGGGCCGGTATGGCTGCTGATGCCAGGGTTTACTATGGTTTTCAGGCAGAGCTGCTTGAATACCGCATTAGTGATGAAAGCGAAAAGCGCCTTGTCTGGGATGCGGATGCCTTTGTCGGAACGGACGAACTCAAACTGCGCTGGCAGGGAGAGGGCGAACGTGACCTTGACGGCGACAGTTATGAAAAGCTTGAGAACCGGTTTGTCCTGCAAACCCCGATCAGTGACTTTTTCGATGCCAAGGGCGGTGTGCGGATTGACACACCCGAGGGCGCGGATCGTTGGTATGGCACGGTTGGTGTCGTCGGGCTTGCGCCGCAATGGTTTGAAGTCGATGCGGATCTGTTCGTCAGCGAGACGGGCGATGGCAGTGCACGGCTTGATGTCGAGTATGAAGGGCTGTTGACCAATCGGGTCACCTTGACCCCGTCGTTCGAGATCAATGCCGCCTTTTCCGAAGATCGCGAGATCGAGGTCGGCAAGGGTTTATCAAGTGCGGAGTTCGGTCTGCGACTGAGCTACGACCTGATTGATCGGGCCATCGTGCCCTATGTCGGTGTTGCCTATGAACGGAAGTTCGGGGACACCGCAGACTTTGCCAAACATGATGGCGAGGATTACGAGGCGACCTATCTGGTCACCGGGCTTCGCGTGATGTTCTAGACAAAAGGCCGGGAGATGAATTCTCCCGGCCTTTTTGATTTTGGGAATACTGTGATCAGACAGCGCTTTTGACGCCGCCCTGATCATGGAAACGAAGGGCGGTCATGGCAAGGTTGCCGAACTCGTAACTGTCATGGAGAAGATCGGGTTCGAAGTCATCCGATGCAGCACCCAGCGCAACATAGAAGGGCATCAGGTGATCGTCCTCCGGATGGGCCATGGCAGCGTGCGGGGCAAGGCTTCTGTAATCAAGCAGGGCGTCGATATCGTGTGCCTTGACCTTTTCCACCATCCAGTCGGTGAATTCCTTTGCCCACGGATCAATCGGGCCTTCGTTGCGATCAAGCGCACGCAGATTGTGTGTCATCGCACCGCTTGCGACCACCAGAACTCCCTTATCGCGCAGACCACGCAGCTTTTTGCCAAGTTCGAAATGTTCGCGCGGGCCACCGTGACCCAGCATGGAAAGCTGAAAGACCGGAATGTCGGCATTGGGGCGGGCCAGATACATCGGCATCCAGGCGCCATGATCCAGACCACGGGTGGCATCGGTCTCGATGCCAAGATCGCTGGCGATTTCGCGGGCCAGTTCCGGTGCGCCGTCGACACCGTATCGCAGATCATAAAGCGGTTGCGGGAAACCATAGAAGTCATGGATGGTTTCCTGATGCGCTGCGGTCGAGATGGTCGGGCTTGATGTCTGCCAGTGGGCCGAAACAATCAGAATGGCGCGCACACCGTCGGTCAATTTCGAAAGTTCATCGACAAAAAAGTCAAAGGCCGGGGTGCTTTGACGCGCCACCAACATCGGCGACCCGTGCGAAATAAAGATCGGTGCAAGATGTGTTGCGCTGCTGCCGGTATCTGAAGACGTGATTGCCATGGGAAAGCCTCGTGGGATTAAGTTGGGTCAATCGCTTGTCATTTGTGATAAATATGCGGTGCGATTGGGAAAGTGACTAGTCGCTGTTTGGCAACAGTGTGTTGCCGGGTGCTGTTTTTGTTCATCCCTTGGAAACATTAGCGCAGGGTCGTTTTACCCTGACAGCCCCCGTCGCTGTCGGTCGGAGAGGTTGGCGCGGCGTTAAATGCCGAATTTGGCAAGGCTGAAAACCGGTAAAAACATAGAGTCTTGTAAATCACCCCAAAGAGGCGCACTGTGATTGCTGGAACCTGTTTAATATGGCTGTCAAGGTATGACGCATCAAACATCCCCAAAAAGCACGATACTTGAAAGATCGCGTTTCTCGCTAAATGAGTTGCCCAGCGCACAGCGGTTCGAGGTCTGGAAAGATAGCATCAACTGTATCTATAGCGTGGATGCGGACCGCAGGACCCGTCGGGAAGACTTCGTTGCTGACCTTGATTCATGGCGGCATCGAGATTTGATGATGGTTGAAGCGCGCAGTTGTGCGCAGAGCTTCTTGCGCACATCGCAGATGATCGCGTCCGATGGCATGGATCATTACAATGTGCAGCTTTACACCGACGGCGCGGTGAAGTCCGATGCCGGGCTTGGTGGCGATGTGCTTAAGCGCGGCGGGTTGTTGCTTCTGGATCTGGCGCAGCGCACCGAAGCGCAATCAAGCGAACAGTTCAATTCCGTTCATCTGTTTTTGCCAAGACGGCTGGTCGAGGACCACTTGACCAACCCGGATGATCACAATCTGCGGTTCCTGTCAGAACGTGATCCCATGGTTCGGATGTTGTTTAGCCAGATCCTGTCGATGCACCGCCATATCCACGAGTTCAATGACACGCAAATTTCGGTATTGCAGAAAACCATCGTCATGATGCTGTCGACCTGCCTGAATTCGGCAAAAGGTGAGACAAACACAACACGCGCGCTGCGTCAGGACATCGAAAAAGGGGTGATGATCCGGCGTTATTTCCGCGAAAACCTGCTGTCACCGGAATTGACGGCGGAAACCGCGGCAGATGATCTTGGTCTGTCGCGATCAAGCCTGTACCGGCTGTTTAAAAAGCATGGCGGGGTTAACCAGTATCTGCGCGACATGCGGCTTCGCCACGCGCTTAAACTGTTGACCGACCCGACAGAATGCCGCCGTTCGATCTATGACATTGCACTTGAATGTGGCTATGAAACCGATGCCGGTTTTATTCGCGCCTTTCGCGCGAAATACGACATGACGCCTGGCGATGTCCGTGCCGGTCATGTGCCGCATGCGCGCCATCGTGATGATGAGCGCATTGATAAACGCTATGAAAACTGGCTGCATACACTCGCCTAGAAAAACCTGCGTGTGACGAATTCCCGTTCAGGTCCACCCTTTGACAATGGATCAAGCGACGCATGTGTGTCGAACTTGAAATCGTAGTGGTTTGTGCGTTTAGACGAGATTGAGATCTGGCTCTGCGTGCAGGAATGAAAACGGTATGGATGCCGGGTTGCCGGGAAAACCAAGAATCGCAAGAATTCTGATATTGTTGTCGCGAAGCGAGTTGGCAAGCGTGGTGGCGGACGTCAGATCCGGCAACAAAACCATGCGCGCGCGACCAATATAAGCCTCCATCAACCGGGCAAGGTCCGGGGCTTCATAGCAAATGATCACGACAGGATGCGGTGCGACATCCGAAGACGTTCGTCGTTCCGGATGGAGCGGAATGACGCTGTTTCGGGTGTGTCGACGTATGGCCTTGGATGACTTCATTTCATCCCCTCGTTTAATTGATCTACATGATCAATAGAGTTTGGACTCCTTTACCATATTATAATGTTTTTTGATCCGGACTGTGCGCGGTGTGCCGACTTATTGACCGGGGGTGCCAATAAGCCGGTTTTGGCATCATTTACGGCGCACGTTTGGCCGAATGCCTAGGGCAGGGAGGATGTGACGGTGTTGCTGTCGGTAAGCGAACAATATTCCGAGGCCAGAACAGCAGCATACAGATCAAACACGTCCTGTGCTGCGATGGTCTTGCCATTGGCATCATGCACATCAATTGCCGTGGTGGCATCCAGCACCAACCAGTTTTCAAAGCCAAGGCAGTGCGCCATGCGGATGGTGACATCCATGGAATTGTGGATGACCACGCCGGTAAAGATCAGGCGCTTGATGCCGCGATCATGAAGGTGCTTTTCCAGCGATGTTCCGACAAAGGCGCAATTTTGCTGCTTGGCAATCACGGTTTCCCCGTCAACGGGCAATGCTTCGTCCTTGAACGGCAAACCGGGGCCATCGACATAAAAACTTGAGGCCGGGTTGGCTTCTTCGTGGCGGACATGAATCACCGGCATCTTTGCCGCGCGAAATTTTGCCAGCAGCTTTGCAATCACATCGGCGTAGCCGGGATTGTTTTTGCTGTTCCAGCGCGGATCGTCGATGGCCTTTTGCACATCAAGGACGATCAGCGCTGCGTCATTTCCAAGTTCGGGCAGGGGCATAACGCATTCCTTTTTATCAAATTCTCAAAACAAAACCGGCCGGGGAAGCCCCGGCCGGTTTGCTGATCAGATCAGATGTTCGGAAGGGGAAGACCCCTTAGGAACAACCGGTGGTCGCGCCACAAGAGTCACATTTCAGGCAGGTGCCGTTGCGCACCAGGGTGAAGTTACCGCAATCCGGGCAACCGTCACCTTCATAGCCCTTCATGCGGGCTTCACGGATCTGGTCCATCTTGGCATCGGTTTTGGCGATGACTTCTTCGCTGGTGGACAGGATCGCATTGCTTTGCGGTGCTGACGGTGCCGCGGTGGTTGCAGCACTTGCGGTGGTTTCGTGGTTGTGATTGTGACCGTCCGTGCCGGTGGATTTGACTTCCACGACGCGTTCTTCTGTCTGTACACCGCCGTCAACCACATAGAGGTTGCGACGCACGAAGCCGCTGGATGCCACCTTGCGGATGGTTTCAATCGCCTGATCACCAGCCTTTTCGGCGGTTTCACCAAGGTCACCTTCGGCGACACCTTCGCCAACCGCATCCGGCAGGATGTCGGACGGCTGAACGTGGGCGAGGTCGTTACGGCCAAGGTAAGAGATCGCCAGTTCGCGGAACATGTAATCAAGGATGGAGGTTGCCATCTTGATCGCATCGTTACCGGAAACCATGCCGGACGGCTCGAAGCGGGTGAAGGTGAAGGCTTCGACATACTCTTCGAGCGGCACGCCATACTGCAGGCCGATGGACACCGCGATTGCGAAGTTGTTCATCAGCGAGCGGAATGCAGCGCCTTCCTTGTGCATGTCGATGAAGATTTCACCAAGCTTGCCGTCTTCGTATTCACCGGTACGCAGGTAAACCTTGTGACCGCCAACAGTTGCCTTCTGGGTGTAGCCTTTGCGGCGGCCCGGAAGGGAACGACGGTCGCCACGGACAACGCGTTCGATGATTTTCTCGACGATCTGCTCGGACGCCTGAGCTGCCTTGGCAGCGGTCGGCTGATCGGCGTAATCGTCTTCTTCGACCAGTGCGGAGTTGAGCGGCTGGCTGAGTTTCGAACCATCACGGTACAGGGCGTTTGCCTTAAGGCCCAGGCGCCAGGACAGCATGTAGGCGTCTTTACAATCCTGGATGTTCGCGCTGCTTGGCATGTTGATGGTTTTAGAAATCGCACCCGAGATGAACGGCTGGGCCGCTGCCATCATGCGGATGTGGCTTTCAGCTGAGAGGTAACGCTTGCCGATACGGCCGCACGGGTTTGCACAATCAAAGACCGGCAGGTCTTCGTCGCGCAGATGCGGGGCACCTTCAAGGGTCATCGAACCGCAAACATAGGTGTTGGCTGCTTCGATCTGTTTTTTGTCGAAACCAAGGGCTGCGAGCATGTCAAAGTCCATGCTGTTGATTGCCTTGGCATCAAGACCCAGCGTGTTGACGCAGAAATCATCGCCAAAGGTGTATTTGTTGAAGACGAATTTGATGTCAAATGCGTTCTTCAGCGCACCTTCAACCTTGGCAATCGCATCATCGTCAAAGCCTTTTGCCTTCAGCTCATCATGGGTGATGGCCGGCGAGCCTTTGAGCGTACCGTGACCGACCGCGTATTTTTCAATGTCGCGGATCTGGTTTTCGGTATAGCCGAGCGTTGCCAGAGCAACCGGAACGGTGCGGTTGATGATTTTGAAGTAACCGCCGCCAGCAAGCTTTTTGAACTTCACAAGCGCGAAGTCCGGTTCGATGCCGGTGGTGTCGCAATCCATGACCAGACCGATCGTGCCGGTTGGCGCGATAACGGTGGTCTGGGCATTGCGGTAGCCGTGCTTTTCACCAAGCTCGACCGCCTTGTCCCAAGCGGCACGTGCGGCAACCGGAAGATCGGCATAGGGGCTATCAGCAGCAACCAGCGGAACCGGGTTGATCGACAGGCCTTCGTAGCCTTCCTGTTCGCCATGTGCGGCACGGCGATGGTTGCGCATGACACGCAGCATTTCTTCGGCGTTGTCGGCATACCCCGGGAACGCACCCTGTTCGCTGGCCATTTCAGCCGAGGTGGCATAGGACACGCCACACATGATTGCGGTCAGAGACGCGCCAATCGCACGGCCTTCGTCGCTGTCATAGGAAATACCCATGCTCATCAGCAGGCCGCCAATGTTGGCATAGCCAAGACCAAGGGTACGATAGCGATAGGAGAGTTCCGCAATACGATCAGACGGGAACTGTGCCATCAGAACCGAGATTTCGAGAACAACGGTCCACAGGCGGACAGCATGTTCGTAAGCCTCGATATCCACGCCGCCATCATCAGAACGGAAGTTCATCAGGTTCAGCGATGCGAGGTTACATGCGGTATCGTCAAGGAACATGTATTCCGAGCACGGGTTGGACGCATTGATGCGACCCGAGTTCGGGCAGGTGTGCCATTCGTTGATCGTGGTGTCGTACTGGATGCCCGGATCTGCACAAGCCCAGGCAGCTTCGCCGACTTTTTCCCACAGGTCACGTGCGGAGATTTTCTTGGCAATCTTGCCGTCGGTACGACGGATCAGTTCCCAGTCACCGTTATCAAGAACAGCCTGCAGGAAGTCGTTCGACACACGAACAGAGTTGTTCGAGTTCTGACCGGAAACGGTCAGGTATGCCTCGGAGTCCCAATCGGTGTCATAGGTCTTGAAGCTGATTTCGGTGAAGCCCTGACGGGCGAATTCGATGATCTTGTTGATATAGGAATCCGGGATCATCACTGCGCGGGCTGCCAGCACAGCTTCTTTGAGCTGCGGGTTGGCGCGCGGCAGGAAGCGGTCCTCGGAGTCAGCGGCACCGTCCCAGTTGGTGCAAGCAGCCAGAACCTGTGTCAGGTGCTTTTCAGCCAGTTTGGAACCGGCGACAAGGGCAGCAACTTTCTGCTCTTCGACGACTTTCCAGTTTACGTATTCTTCGATGTCCGGGTGGTCGATATCAACCACAACCATTTTCGCAGCACGGCGGGTGGTGCCACCCGACTTGATCGCGCCAGCTGCACGGTCACCAATTTTCAGGAAGCTCATCAGGCCGGAAGAACGACCACCACCGGACAGGGTTTCGCCTTCACCACGTACGTTGGAGAAGTTCGAACCGGTACCGGAACCGAATTTGAACAGACGGGCTTCACGGGTCCAGAGATCCATGATGCCGCCTTCGTTTACAAGGTCATCGGCGACAGACTGAATGAAGCAGGCATGCGGTTGCGGATGTTCGTATGCGCTGGCCGATTTGGTCAGTTCGCCGGTTTTGTAATCAACATAGGAGTGACCCTGAGCCGGGCCATCAATGCCATATGCCCAGTGAAGACCGGTGTTGAACCACTGCGGAGAGTTCGGCGCACCCATCTGGTGGGAGAGCTGGTAACGCATTTCGTCAAAGAACGCCTGCGCATCGGACTCGGCGTCAAAATAGCCGCCTTTCCAGCCCCAATAGGTCCAGGTGCCAGCCAGACGGTCAAAGACCTGGGTCGAGCTGGTTTCGCTGATATAGCGTTTTTCGGCCGGCATCTTGTTGAGCTTGGCGGTGTCAGCAGTCTGACGCCACAGCCAGGACGGGACGTCCTTTTCCTTAACCGGTTTGAGCGCGACCGGAACACCAGCCTTGCGGAAGTATTTCTGCGCCAGAACATCGCTCGCCACCTGAGACCAGGAAGCGGGCATGTCAATGTCCTTCATCTCAAAAACAACCGAACCATCCGGGTTTTTGATGACAGATGTTAGCTTACGAAACTCTATGTCAGCGTACGGGCTGACACCTTCCTGGGTGAATTTTCTGGTGATCCGCATGGTCTGCTCCGGTTGTGATCAGACGTGACAGGGCGCTTACGGGTGATGCGCCAACATCGCCTGACTTTATATAGTTTGCTCAATGCTCTTGCGCCGCCCCCGACGTCGATATTTTCCGACGTTTCCAGAGCTTCGCAATTATGGGTAGTCGGTGGTGTTGGTCCCCCCTTGGAACCAGCCGGTCCGTGGGGAAGACTATAATGGCAAAATTTCGCCTCAGTCCACTAATCTTTGTGGTTGACAGTGATTTTTACCACAACATCTAGTGGGTCGATTGCTGTCTTGCTGATTCGATGCTGGTGGGATTCTCGTTAACAATCTCTGAATCGCTCCGGAAGGCCCGGAAAACTGCGCTTCGTGTCGCAGCATGATTGTATGTTGGTCCTAAGACTCGGACTACATATTGTGTGGCAACGAGAGGTGCCCACACAACGCAGGATCAAGCTAACGCGGATTTCGTTCCATTTCCAGTGCGAAGCGAAAATCAGTGCGTTTCGTTGTTTTTCCTAGCATGGGAACCAATGATAACAGTTTGATATTTATGTTAAAGTCTTCTTTTTGGTGCGGGCGCAAAGGTAGGGATAGCAAGGATCCTGGGCTACTACATATATGGGGCGCGTTGTGGATAAGCAGGTGGACAAAGCCCCCAGATCTAGATGGATCAAAGAGTCGTCGCCCTACAAGCAGTTGTGGGTTGTTTCAAGACACTATCGGGCAAGGTCGGGGACGGTGATTTGCGCAAGTGTGGCCTTGCACCGGTTTTGTCCGCAGTTTGTCCTGTGTGGCGGGCTTGAAACATTGACTTTCCACGAACATCACGACATATAAGTCACTTGATTGAGGGGCTGTATGACCAAACAGCCTGCGCTGCCTTTTGCCGCCTTCCCGAATTTCGGGCGGACAAACCAGATCTGGAGAGAGACCCAACATGGCCACCGTCGGCACCCGTATTTATACTGCGCTGTTTGGCAAGCGCGTTGGCGAAGACCGTTTCGGCAATACCTATTACACCGAAAAGACTCCGGCAAAGGGTCGTCGCACCAAGCGTTGGGTTGTTTACAAAGGTGTCGCCGAAGGATCAAAGGTTCCGGCCGAATGGCATGCCTGGCTGCATTACACTGTTGATGCGCCGCTGTCGGACAAGGCCGAAGACCGTTATGACTGGCAGAAAGATCATCTGCCGAACCTGACCGGCACCAAATATGCCTATCGCCCGAAAGGCCACGAATATAGCGGCGGCAAGCGCCCGGAAGCGACCGGCGATTATCAGGCATGGTCGCCGGAAGGCTGATCATTCAAAAGAATTCCGATTTCAGGCGGGCGCGGGGCAACTCGCGCCCGTTTGTGTTTTGTAACGGAATGGTGTTGGCGCTGGCCCGTTTTGAACGGTTGTCTTTTGAGTGGTTGTTTTTCGGGACGGGGCAATACAGTATAAGGTATTGACCCTAAGTCTCAAAGAGATACAGAACGGATAAGGTCTATGAGCAACAGACTGATTGAAACCATTGCCGGTGCGGCCGTAATTGCGGTCGCGGTTGGATTTGCGGCCTATTCCTATTCACGCGCCGGAATCAATACGGTGGAAGGCTATGAGATCATGGCCAGTTTCAACCGTATTGATGGTCTTGTTGTTGGCAATGATGTCCGTGTTTCAGGTGTCAAGGTCGGTACCGTTACGGCACAGGAACTTGATCCCGATACCTATATGGCGGTTGTCAGAATGTCGGTGCAGCCTGATCTGGCATTGCCGCTTGACAGTTCGGCCAAGATTGCGTCGGACGGGTTGCTTGGCGGCAAGTTTGTTGCGCTTGAGCCGGGCGGGGATATCGACATGATCGAAGCTGGCGGTGAAATCGAATACACCCAAGGGTCGGTAAACCTTGAAGATTTGATTGGTCAGGTTATCTATTCCTCGACCAACAGCGATAATTGAACCGTGTAAGGGCAATGGTTGTCAGCCAGCGATTGCCAGCCATGTTTTTGCCCGGTTTGCATCGCAGGGTGTGGTACAGATAAGGCAAGGGCAGGGGATGTTCCGCACAACCCTGTCATCACAGAATGTCGGAGCGGTTGATGAAAAAGACCGAAAATATTGATCACTTCCCCACCTGGCAGGCCAGTGATGGTTCGCCGCTTTCGTGCGTGGAAAAGATCAAGGTGCTCAATGACAATTTCGGTGAACTGCGCGAAATCATGCAGGATGCGCTTGAAGATGCACTTTTGATGGGCTGTGACGAAGAGCAGTTCCGCAATGTGATGCACGATCTGGTGGCCGAACTGCATAATCCGTATGCCAAAAACGATACAAGCGACAAACAGGACTGAAGACCACAATGAAACGATCCTTTGCGATTGCCGCGATTTGTTCGACATGTGCAATGATCGGAACAGCGTCTTCGGCGCTTGATTATCGTCCCGCCCCGGTTGCCCAGTTGCAGGGGCTTGATAAAATCACCGCCCGTATTTCGACCTTCGAGGTGCCGGTGGGGCGCACGGCCAGTTTCGGGACGCTCGAAATTCGGGTCGATGCCTGTTATCGCACGCCGCCGGAAGAACGCCCGGAAAGTGCGACCTTCCTTGATATCGCAGACATTCGCGATGATGGTGATGGGGAACGTACACCGCTGTTTTCAGGATGGATGTTTGCATCAAGTCCGGGTTTGTCCGCACTTGAACACCCGGTCTATGACGTGTGGCTCAAGGAATGTTTTGATCCGTCAGGTGCCGAGGCGGAAGAGGGCGCTACTGCCCCGCAAGGTCAGGCCGCACCAGAACAGCCATAAAACAAGCCTATACGGCGATCACCCCCAAAATGGCAACAAGCTGACTTTCGGGCGGGTGCGCGTGTTTTTACCCCAAGGCACCAGATCCATCTGTGCGCCGCAGAAAGCCTGCTTTTAATGGTGCGCGGCTATCTGATGATTGGGCCGAAATCGTCAAGAATATGGCGAATGTTCTTCTGATTGTTTCCAAATTAGAAAATATATGTTGCGGTATCGCTGGCTTGAGAGGAACCCGTCACCCTGTCATCCTCAGTTCACGATTTATTGCAGCGCAACGATGTTTGCGCCATGTGAACAAGAGGGAAAATAAGATGTTTAATTCGATCAAGAAAGCCGGTGTCGCGCTGGCAGTTGTTGCAGGTCTTTCGGGTGCGGCTTTTTCGGCCCAGGCAGCGGATACCTATAAACTAGACCCGACCCACACCAGCGTTATTTTCATCGTGAACCATCTTGGTTTCTCCGACTTCCAGGGTCGTTTTGGCGGGACCAGCGGCGAGTTGACCCTTGACCGTGAAAACCCGTCGGCATCTTCGGCCACCATCACCATTGACCTTAATCAGGTAGATAGTGGTGTTGAAGCCCTTGATAACCATATGAAAACCGCCGATTTCCTTGATGTGGAAAACTTCCCGACCGCAACCTTTACCAGCACTTCGGTCGAACTGGTTGGCGACAATGCCGCAACCGTGACCGGCGATCTGACCCTTCTTGGCCAGACTCAGCCGCTGGTTCTTGACGTCGTCCTGACCGGTGAAGGCGAACACCCGATGACCGGCGACGCCGTTGTTGGTTTCTCTGCAAACGGTACCGTGATCCGTTCCCAGTACGGCATGGACTACCTGATCGGTGGCGTTGGTGACGAAGTAGAACTCCAGATTTCTTCTGAATTCCTGAAGCAGAAGTAATCCGCAATTCTGGATTTCCGACGTGCGCTGTGGTGGCAATGCTGCAGCGCACGTTCACCTTTCGGGCCTGCACAGGCAGCAAGGAAAGCCGGTTATGACACTCCGTAGCACAAAAAATGCCTTTGGCGCGGTGACCAAGACCATCCATTGGGTGATGGCACTTTTGGTCATCAGCGTTTTTTCGATTGGCTGGTACATGGATCTCCTGCCGCTGGGTATGGAGAAGCTGGAATGGATTTCGCGCCACAAGTCACTTGGGGTGACAGTGCTGGCACTGGTGATCCTGCGTGTGATCTGGCGTCATCGAGAACCCACACCAGAGGGGCTTGGTAAAACGCGGATCGAACGGCTGGCGGCGAAGGCGGGGCATCTTGGGCTGTATCTTTTGATGTTTGCCATGCCCTTGACGGGCTGGACCATGTCGTCGGCGGCAAATTTCCCGGTCAGTGTCTATGGCCTGTTTACCTTGCCCAACCTTGTTTCGCCCAATCAGGAACTGTTTGAAACGCTGCGTACCGTGCACTGGCTGTTGTCCTGGGCTGTTGCCGGTCTGGTCGGCGTTCACATTCTGGCAGCCCTTAAACATCATTTCTGGGATTGTGACGCCACCTTGCGACGCATGCTGCCCGGCAAAATCGAGGAAAACTGACATGTTTCAGATAACGCGAAAAACGTTGCCTGCACTGGCCCTTGCCACCACCATCGCCGGTTTTTCCGGAGCCGGATGGGCAGCCGACCCATGGGCGGTCGAAGCTGGCGACAGCGAGATTGAATTTACCGGCACCCAGCTTGGCGCTGCGTTCGAAGGCGAATTCAAATCCTTCACCGCCGAGATCGTGTTTTCACCTGATGATCTTGCCGGATCGTCGGTAAAGGTTCTGATCGATATTGCGTCGGTTGATACCGCAAATGGGGATCGCGACAGTCAGATTGTTTCGCCCGACTGGTTCGATGCTGCGCAATGGCCAACTGCCAAATTCGAAACCAAGTCGTTCAGCGAAACCGCGCCGGGCCAGTACGAGGCGGTTGCCGACCTGACCATCCGCGATGTAACCCGCGAAGTCATTTTGCCGTTTGATCTTGAGATCGAGGGCAACGAGGCCAAGGCCACAGGCACGGTGACCATTAACCGGACCGACTTTGGCGTCGGTCAGGGGCAGTGGGCCGATACGTCCCAGGTCGGCGATCCGGTCACCATCGAAATTGATATCGAAGCCAAGCGCCCATAAGCTGCGCTGTCTTAAAGACCCACAGAAAAACCGCCCCGGATGATCTCCGGGGCGGTTTTGTTTGCGCGTGTCCTGCTTTTTTATGTTTTTGCCTAGCTTGCGGCGCTTTTGCGCAGGTTATCGAGGAAGGCTTCGACCGCGTCATCAAGGGCGACGGCTTCGGACACCAGCTTTTCGGCCGTACTGGCGAGCTGATTGGTGCCAGATGACACTTTGCCAGCATTGTCATTGACGGTTTCGATGCGCTCGGACACTTCGCGCGTCCCGTCGGCTGCCTGTTGGACACTGCGTGAGATTTCACCGATGGCGGCGTGCTGTTCCTCGACCGCTGCGGCAATCGCGGTCGAGCTGTCTGCCACCTGGGCTATGGTTTCGGAAATCCGGCGGATGGCGTCAACCGCCTCGGTGGTTTCGTTCTGAACCGCAAGGATCTGTTGATTGATTTCCTCGGTCGCCTTGGCGGTCTGATTGGCGAGGTTTTTGACTTCGCTTGCCACAACGGCAAAGCCTTTGCCAGCATCACCGGCTCGGGCGGCCTCGATGGTGGCGTTAAGGGCAAGGAGGTTTGTCTGTTCGGCGATGTCGCCGATCAGGCTTGCGACGTCGCCAATGCGCTGGGCGGCTTCGGACAAACCTGTAACCGTTTCATTGGTGCGCGTGGCTTCGTCATTGGCGCGGTTTGCAATAGAGGCAGAATTTGCAATCTGCTGGGCGATTTCATCAGAAGATGCCGAGAGTTCCTCTGTTGCGGCCGAGACCGTTTGAACATTGCTTGATGTTTGGGTCGTTGCGGTCGATACCGCACCGGTCAGTTCGCTGTTCATGTTGGTCGCGTTGCGCATTTCGTCGGTCGCGGCTTGCATTTCCTTGATCGAGTTGGAGATCGAGTTGATCAATCCCTTAACCTGCTTATCAAGAGAATCCGCCATTTCCATCAGGGCTTTACGCTGTTTCTCTTCGGCTTCTTCTTCTAGCGCGCGCTGTTTATCCTGAAGCTTGAGGTTTTCAAGGGCCTGTTCGCGGAAGGAGACCACGGTGCGCGCCATGTCACCGACTTCATCCTTGCGTTGTTGGCCTTCGATACTGCCTTCAAGATCGCCGCTTGAAATGACACGCATGCGTTCAGCAAGGGTTTTGAGTGCGCCGGTGATATCGCGCCCGATGGCAAGACCGACAAAGATCATGACCAGCAGGATCACACCGCCAATTATGACGACAAAGGTCGCCTGTTCACGGAAGGCTGCATCGACATCATCAATATAGATGCCTGTGCCGATGATCGAGCCCCATGGAAGTGGTTCCGCATAGGAGAGTTTTTCAAATGTGAGATTTTCATCCTCGCCGGGTTTTGGCCAGTGATAGGACGAAAAACCACCGCCGGGCTGGTTGCCGGCCGCAATCAGTTCACGGATGAAGTAGTTACCCTGGGAATCCTGCGCATTGTTCAGGCTTTGGCCAACAAGTGAAGGCTTGGCACCGTGCATTTCGGTCATGCCATCTGTGGCAAAGACAAAGAAGTAACCGATGTTGCCGTCATATTTGCCTGCGGCGGCAACCTCGTAGAACTGACTGATGGCTTCTTCCTGTGTCAGAGTGCCAGCATCTGCCTTGTCCTGATAGAATTGTGCGATTGAGGTGATGTAGTTGGTGGTTGAACGAATCTTGTCTTTGCGGTCTTCGAGCATTGAGTCGCGAAGGGTCGAGAGCTGCAGGGCCCCGATCACGATCACACCCAATAAAGCGATGACTGACAAGACAACGATCTTGTAGCCGATTTTCATGTTGCCAAGCATTTGTTTCCTCCGCTCAATGCGGTTGTTGAATTAAAATATAAAAATATAATGGTTTGCATTCATCTTTAGTGCAAGTCGTATTATTCTAAAGTGTAGGTTTCAGGGTATAGGTTAGAAATGGCAACGGCGCACCCAAACGACAAGGCCGGTATGCTTTTCATCTTCTGTGAAAGCCCTAAGCCTTTGTCGAAGCACAAAAAAGGCCGGGGCTATAAGCCCCGGCCTTCATGCAAAGATATGTCGATCAAGTTGTTTAGTCGGTTGCGCGTTTACGCAGGTCGGCAAGGAAGTTTTCGACAGCTTCGTCAAGGGACTGTGCTTCTTCGACCAGTTTTTCCGCCGAATGGGCAAGCTGACTGGTGCCCGAAGACACACGACCGGCATTTTCATTGACCGTTTCGATGCGCTGGGAGACTTCGCTGGTGCCGTCAGCAGCTTGCTGAACGTTACGCGAAATCTCGCCGATTGCGGCATGCTGTTCTTCAACGGCTGCGGCAATGGCGGTAGAGCTGTCAGCGACCTGGGCAATGGTTTCGGAAATCAGGCGGATCGCCTCGACCGCTTCGCCGGTTTCATTCTGAACCGAGAGGATCTGCTGGTTGATCTCCTCGGTCGCCTTGGCGGTCTGGTTGGCAAGGTTTTTGACCTCGCTTGCCACCACGGCGAAGCCTTTGCCGGCGTCACCGGCACGCGCGGCCTCAATCGTGGCATTCAGCGCCAGAAGGTTGGTCTGCTCGGCGATATCCCCGATCAGCTTTGCGACATCGCCAATTTTCTGGGCCGCATCGGCCAGCCCCGTGACGGTCTTGTTGGTGCGCGTGGCTTGTTCGTTGGCCTGATTGGCGACCTGGGCGGATTGGGAAATCTGCTGGGCGATTTCATCACTGGACGCGGTCAGTTCCTCGGTCGCGGCTGACACGGTCTGTACGTTGGTCGATGTCTGCGTGGTGGCAGATGCCACGGCAGCAGAGAGCGAGCTGTTGGTGTTGCTGGCTTCTTCCATCGTGGAAGTGGCCTTCTTCATATCTGTAATGGAACCACCAATCGCGCGGATGAGGCCCTTGACCTGACTTTCAAGGCTGTCGGCCATATCGGTAATGTCCTGACGGCGTTGCTTGTCTGCCTGGGCTTCCAGTTCTTTCTGGCGGTTCTGAAGTGCCTGATTTTCCAGTGCCTGTTCACGGAAGGCGACAACCGTGCGGGCCATATCACCCACTTCGTCGCCACGTTCCTGACCTTCGATCTCGCCTTCAAGCTTGCCGCCGGCGATTTCGGTCATTCGGGCGGAAAGTTTATTCAGTCCACCGGTAATATTACGCCCGATCGCAAGTGAGAACACGATCATCAGGGCAACAACAATTGCAATGATCACCAGCAAAAAGACCGCCTGTTCCCAGAACGCGGCATCAACATCGTCAATATAGATACCGGTGCCGATGGCGTGGCCCCAGGGGAGCATGGCGGAATAGGACAATTTCTCGAACAGTTGGTCTTCGGGCTCACCGGGCTTTGGCCAGTAATAGGAGAAGAAACCACCTTCGGGGTTTTGCGCGGCCGCAAGAAGATCCTGCACAATAAAGTTGCCGGTCGGGTCTTTGACCTGACTCATATCCGTGCCGTTCAGCGACGGTTTGGCGCCGTGCAACTTGTTAATGCCGCTTTCGTCATAGGCAAAGAAATAGCCAGTTCCCTCATCAAACCTTGCCGCTGTGCTCCAGCGGTAAAATTCGTCCGTTGCTTCTTCTTGTGTAAGTTCGCCGCTGCCAACGCGATCCTGATAGGACTGGGCAGCCGTCACCAGCATTGAAACAGTTGCCTGAATTTTGTCTTTGCGGTCTTCAAGCATCCCGTTGCGCAATGTTTGAAGCTCAAGTGCTGCAATCGCCAGCAAGGCAATCAGAGACAGCAAGGATAAACTGGCGACTTTCTGGCCAATTCGTATGTTCTGAAGCATGATCCGTTCCCGTTTTCTTGTTATTCCCCGAGCCAAAGCGCACAAACCTATTCAAAGATCTGTTCTTTCGTATGGGTTAATGGCCAAAGCTGTAAAAAAGTATAGGTATGATTTTCGGCGACTGCACCAATTTTCTGTTGGCCGACCATTCGTAACACGTTGGGGGCAAACCGATTTATGGTTGGGTGCGCAGATATCAAACGCGTGAAATAACGTATCGACGCTCATATGTTGGAACGATCAGTCATAAAAAAAGCACCTGACGGTTAAGAAAGGTGCTTTTTTTTTATAAGAACTGGGGCAGGGAGATGCCTGATCAGCGCAATTGTTTGATCAGGAAGTTGCTGGCAATGCCAAGCCCTTCTTCATCAATGCCGTGTTGCAGGCCGGGGCGTTCGTGCAGGCTGACTTCTATGTCATTTGCAGCCAAGGTTTCCTTGGCAAGACGGGATGCCTCGATCGGCACGACCGGATCGGCGGTGCCATGGACCAGCACCATTGGCGGGCGGGACTTGATTTCCGCCGCGAAGGCCTGTTCGCCAAGAAGTGCACCTGAGAAACCGACAACCCCGGCAATCTGGTTTTCACGGCGCGGTGCGGTCTGCAGCGACATCATTGTGCCTTGTGAAAAGCCAACCAGCGCGACCTTGTCGGCAGTCACGCCATGGGTTTCCATCACGTGATCAATGAAATCATCGACATAAGCCGCACTTTTGCGGGCACCTTCGGCCATGGCGGCAAGGGCGCCAGACATTGTTTCCGGGGCGCGGCGCAGAAATTCCGGATCATATTCGGCCAGGCTAAACCACTGGCGTCCGAAGGGGGACATTTCGCACGGGAATGGCGCGTTGGGCGAATAGAAACTGGTGTCGGGCAGGGCGCGCGCCAGATGTGGTGCCAGACCGATCAGGTCATTGCCGTCTGCGCCATAGCCATGCAGCAAAATAACGACGCTTTTGGTCGTGCCTGAGGCGGCCGGGACGGTTGGTCCGGAGAGTAGGGTATCTGTGCTCATAAATGCTTTTCCTGATTTTCCCGTGTCCCTTGCTCAGGGTCAGGACCTATTAATTTGGTTTGAATGGTCGTTCAGATTTGCGCTGACCCTAGCAATGCAGCCCACGGACCACCAGCATTTTTTGTTGGCAAACCGGGCGGAAGAAAGCGTGCCGCCAGGCGGAAATCCCCATATGGCTAGAGGCTGTGGATAACTTTGTGGATGGAACGGGTGATTCTCAGAAATTCAGCCTTTGAATGGTTCGTATGTTGCGAAACAGTCTTGGTTATCTATGCCTTGGTATAAAATCTCCGGGTTTTCTAATTTAAAATATTTCGATATTTTTCTGCCAAATTTAATCAATAAAATCATATGGTTATCTTGTTTCCCGTGTTCGGGGCTATTCTTAGGGGTGGTGATGTTCGGTTTGGCCCATTGGCGGTTGAAGTGAAAAATCGCGCGAAAGCTGCATAGCTTGGGCCAAAAAGTTAACGATGTGGATTTTTTGGACAGACGGTTAGTAAAAGGCGGCTTTTGCCGCCCGGCATTCTGTGTAACAAGAAATCTTCCGGTTTGCCCGGATGCCCCACAGCACAATCCATAGCCCGAGGTCCCGATGAACCAAACGCGCCGCTGGTTCGGCAAGGGAGATCGACGTGTTCTGGCGTTGACCTTGCCAATTATCTTGTCTAACGCGACTGTTCCGTTGCTTGGCGCAGTTGACACGGCCGTGGTCGGCCATCTTGACAGTCCACATTATATCGGTGCGGTCGCTGTTGGTGCGCTGATCTTTTCCTATGTTTTCTGGAGCTTTGGCTTCTTGCGCATGGCGACCACCGGGCTTGCTGCCCAGGCCTATGGCCGTCGCGATGCGAACGGGGTTCGCGCGGTTTTTGCCCGGGCGGCCCTGATTGCCGTTGTTGCCGGTCTGGCCGTGATGGTGTTGCAATGGCCGATCATTGAATTGGCCATGACCCTGATTGCGCCGACCCCTGCGGTTGAGGCAGCAGCGCGTGACTATTTCCATGTTCGGATCTGGGCATCGCCCGCGACGCTGATGCAATACTGCATGCTGGGCTGGTTGCTTGCCATGCGTGATAGCCGCGCAGTGTTCATTTTTCAGGTGTTCTTGAACTCACTGAACATCATTCTTGATATCCTGTTTGTGCAAGGGTTCGGCTGGGACGTGCGCGGGGTGGCCGGGGCCACGGTGATTGCCGATTATTCCGGTGTTGTCCTGGGCTGGTTCCTGATGCAGCCACATCTGAAGCGGCTGGGCGGGACGTGGCGCGGCATTGGCCTGTTTGATCGCGGGCAACTGGCGCGGCTGATGAAGATCAATGGGGATATCTTTATCCGTACAATGGCACTGACATCGGCCTTTGCGCTGTTTACCAGTTTCTCTGCCCGGTTCGGGGAAGTCACGCTTGCGGCCAATGCGGTTTTGCAAAACTTCCTGATGTTTGGGTCCTTTGCGCTTGATGGCTTTGCCCATGCGGCCGAAACCCTTGTCGGGCAGGCTTATGGTGCGGAAAAGCGCAAACAGTTCATGTGGGCGGTACGCAAGACAACGATCTGGAGCGTTGTGTCGGCAATTGTGATGTCGGGCATGTTTGCCCTTGCCGGGCCATGGATTATTGATGCCCTGACCAGTATTCCAGAGGTCCGCACAGCATCGTACGAATACCTGATATGGGCCGTGATCCTGCCGGTGACCGGTGTGCTGGGCTTTCAGTTTGACGGGGTGTTTTTGGGCGCGATGCAGACCAAGCACTGGCGCAACATGATGCTGGTCTCGGTTGCGATTTATGCCGGATTTGCCTGGTGGGCTGTGACGATGGGCAGCAACCATTTCCTGTGGGCGGCGTTTAACGGGTTCTTCCTGTTGCGCGGGCTGACACTGATGGTGCTGTTCCCGACAATCATACCCAAGCCGCGTCAGGCTGTGGCATAGCGCGCTTTTCAGGTTCGGCACGCGTTGATCAAGGTCCCCGCCTTCGCGGGGATGACGGCGGCAGATTGGGTTGTATCGCTGTCACATTCGTGATGGCAGGAAACGATGTGATGTCAGTCGGCGTCGGCAACGGGCAGGGTGGTGCTGTTTTTGACTTCGTGCAGGGTGAAGCTTGATTTCATGTTGGCAACACCGGGCAGCTTCATCATGACTTCGGACAGGAAACGCTGATAGGCGGCCGGATCGGGCACGACAATGCGCATCATGTAATCCTGATTGCCGACCATGGCGTAGCAATCAACAATTTCCGGATGTTCCTGTACCGCACTTTCAAAACGGCGCAGCGACGGTTCGTCATGCTGGGTCAGCGACACGGTGACAAATACGTTTACACCGAGTTGCAGATGCGCCGGATCAAGCAGGGCGACATATTTGCGGATGACACCGATTTCTTCGAGCTTGCGCAGGCGACGCAGGCAGGGCGACACGGACAGGCCGACCTTGTCAGCCAGTTCGACCATGGAGATTCGACCATCTTCCTGAATTTCACGAAGAATTTTGCGATCAATTGCGTCGAAACCGTTGCGCGCCATGGCGTGCCACACTCCTTTGGACGATAAGAAACCGGGCCGAGATGCGCCCTTGGAAATTATAATTGCGGAAGGGTGGATTTTGCCAAATACCCGACCGGCTGTACATAATTCCTGCTGCGCGATAAGCCATGACTTCGCGTTTCTGTCAATCTTTGCGTCGTCAAAGTGGGCATTTTTTGCGCCGTTATCAGTGATCGTGTTGCAGGGCACAGCACCGGATTTCTTGGGCAAAATACATGGCAGGTGCTTGCATCAAACAGACAATACAAGTATGTCGTTCAATTCGTTGGAATGCCTAGGCTTGTGAGCATCTGCAGCGGAACTTATCATTGCCGTGTGCCATCCGGGCAGTGTAGTATAATCGTACCAATTTACTTATTTCGATTGTGATTACTCTCCTGCCGGGAGCCGGAGGAGGCTGACACTGTCTGACAATGTCAGCCTATTAGTGAAAGGCACGTATGGTGGACGCTGCGCAAAACACGCCGGGATATAACCTGGTTACCATTGGCGAGCACAAAATCAATATTCGTCCGGCGGTCGAAGCAGACCTGCCCAATGTTGTCGATCTTGATGACCGGACCACAGGGTTGCGCAAGCCTGATTACTGGGATGATCTGTTTACCCGTTATGGCAACCGCAAGGATTCCCGCTTCTTTCTGATTGCAGAGGAAAACGGAACACTTCTGGGCTGTATCTTTGGGGAAGTCCGGTCGTGGGAATTTAACTCTGTCCCGTGTGGCTGGGTCGGCACGGTCAGTGTCGAGCCGGATCTTCGCATGGGCGGGATTGGCACGATCCTTTATGATGAAATCTGCCGCTGTTTCCGTAACGCCGGGGTGACCAAGATCCGCACCATGATCCCGCGCGATGCGACCGATCTGATGTCGTTCTTCCGCGCACAGGGCATGATGGCGGGGCCGTTCATTCAACTGGAAACAGATATGGAAGAGGGGGAGTAAGCCAATGATGTCCTTGCAAAAGGCAACGTTGTTTGCCCTCTATGCCGTCCTGGAACTGGCCGAAGATACCGACCGCCAGCTTTCGGCATCGGAAATTGCCGAACGCTACAATATCTCGACCAACCATCTGGCGAAGGTTTTGCGCGACCTGGGGCGTGCGGGGCTGGTTGAGTCGGTCCGTGGGGCCGGTGGCGGCTATCGTTTCTGTGGTAATGCCAAACGCACGACACTTCTGGATGTTGTGCAGCTGTTCGAAGAAGTTGGCACAAGCCCGTCCAACAGTATTGTGCAGGATACCAATGCCGGGGCGGCCTTGACGCTGGTGATGGATGAAATCGAAGAAATCACCCATGCCACGTTATTGTCGATCACGATCGAGACGATGCTGAAGCTGATGCGCAAGCGTCGCCCGGAAAAGCCGACATCCACCGGATTGTTCCGCGCGGTTTAACCCGCCAAGCAAATTACAGATACAAAAAAGGCCGTCAGAATGTTCTGACGGCCTTTTTGATGGGATCTTGTGGACGCGTTTAGCTTTCGCTGTCGGCGGGCGCCTGTGTCGGGGCCTGCGACGCGTCAGAACCTTCTGAAGCGTTGTCAGCAGATTTTGCAGCATCTGATTTTGGCGCCGCTTTTTTGCGCGGACGGCGCGGAGTGCGTTTTTTGACTTCCTTGGCCGGTGCGGCTTCAGAAGTTGTTTCGCTTGCGGTTTCTGCCGGTGCTTCGGTTGCTTCCGGTGCCGGTGCGCTATCCTCTGCCGGTGTTTCTTCAGCAGCTGCTTTCCTGGTCGAACGGCGCGGCTTTTTCGGGGCTGCGGCCTTTGACTTGTCAGCTGTTTTGCGCCGGGTCGTTTTCTTCGGTGCTTCTTCCTCGTCCGTGGCTTTTTTGCCGAGGCTTGAGGCCGGGACCTTGGTCAGCAGGAAGCTTGGAACGTAATCGCCAAAGCCGACAACCGCTTTATCGTCGCGGTCATCACGATCACGACGGTTGTTGCGGTTATTCCGGTTGTTGCGATCATTGTTCCGGTCGTTATTGCCCTTGTTGTTCTGGGCGTCACGTGCCGGTGCCTTGGGCGTTTCGGCGTCTTTCTGCTTTGGTGCTTCCGGCTGTTTTGGCGCTTCAGGCTGTGGCTGAGCTGCCTTTTCCGGTGCGGCGTCCTTTTTGTCCGACTTTGCCGGACGGGCGGAACGGTCATCGCGGTTATTTGGCTTGCGGCTTTTCTTGTTGCGGCGCTTCTTGCCGGAAAAGTCCAGCTCCAGCGTTTCAATGCCGTCAAGTTCGGTCAGCGGGATGTCCATATTGATGGTCTTGTTGATCGCCGCGACCAGTTTGCCGTCTTCGGGCACGGCCAGCGTAAAGGCCTTGCCATTGCGACCCGCGCGGCCGGTACGACCGGTACGGTGCACGTAATCCTCGGCGTTGAACGGGACATCAAAGTTAAAGACGTGCGATACGTCAGAAACGTCGATACCGCGTGCGGCAACGTCGGAACAGACCAGAAGGGTGATCTCGCCGGATTTGAACTTTGCCAGTGTTTCGGTACGTTCGCTTTGTGCCAGATCCCCGTGCATGCGACCGGCATTGAAGCCGTGCTTGGTCAGCGACTTGTAAAGGATGTCGACGTCTTTTTTGCGGTTACAGAACACAAAGGCGTTGCGGACATCTTCGGCGCGGATCAGGCGACGCAGGGCTTCGCGTTTGTCAAAGTCGTCGAGAACAACAAGTTTGTGTTCAACCGTGGTCGCCATGGTCGAGGGCGGGGAGACGGTGATTTCCTTGGGATTTGACAGGAATTTGTCGGCAAGGCGCTTGATTTCCTTGGGCATGGTCGCCGAGAAGAAAAGCGTCTGGCGCTGTGTCGGCAGCATCTTGACGATTTTTTCGATGTCGGGGATGAAGCCCATGTCGAGCATGCGGTCGGCTTCGTCGAGGATCAGCTTGTTCAGGCCGTCGAGTTTCAGTGAGCCCTTCTTCAAGTGTTCCTGAACGCGCCCAGGCGTGCCGACGATGATATGGGCGCCGTGTTCCAGCGAACCGATCTGCGGGCCGATGGACACGCCGCCGCAAAGCGTCAGGATCTTGATGTTATCTGCCGAGCGCGCCAGCCGGCGCAGTTCCTTGGCGACCTGATCGGCCAGCTCGCGGGTCGGGCAAAGCACCAGCGCCTGACAGCCAAAATAGCGCGGGTTGATTGGTTCCAGCAGGGCAATACCGAAGGCGGCGGTCTTGCCGCTGCCGGTCTTCGCCTGCGCGATAAGGTCCATACCTTTAAGCATGACCGGCAGGCTTTGCGCCTGAATCGGCGTCATTTCGGCATAGCCGAGCGCGTCGAGGTTGGCCAGCGTTGCAGGGCTGAGGGGCAGGGTGGCGAAGGCTGAACTGGGCACGGTATTGATCTGCTAGAAAAAGTGAGGCGCAGTCTAACAGGCGGCCCGCATCCACGCGTGCTGCCGATGGCCCGGCACCACGGGCGGAACGGATCGCGGCGACAGCCGGTCCCACTGAAGTCAATACAGAGTCAGGAGGCCGTTTTGTCCCGTTTGTTGTTGCTATTGAGCGCTTTAACCCTTCCCGCCGTTGCCGCTGAGCCAACGCTGTTCGGCCGCTATGAGCAGATCAAGATCGAAGACCTCGGCAAGACCCTCAAGGCGAAGATGGACACCGGTGCCATGACGGCTTCGCTGTCGGCACGCGATATCGAACGCTTCGAACGAGATGGTGAAGACTGGGTGAGATTCCGCCTGGCAGTCGAAGGCGCTGACGACACGCTATATGAGCATCGGCTGGCGCGTATCGCCGAAATCAAGACCCGCAAAGAAGAGGCGGTCGACCCGGACGACGACACCGATGTGGAGCGTGGGCCGGATGTAGCCGAGCGGCCGGTTGTCGAGATGCAGTTATGCATCGGTGACCAGCTACGCGAAACCGAGGTCAACCTGACCGACCGTAGCCACTTCCGTTATCCGCTATTGATAGGTGCGACGGCGATTCGCGACCTGGAAGCGGCAATTGACCCTGCCCAGAAATATACGGCTGGGCGTCCCACCTGCTAGTTCGGCTCGCTTCCTGCGAGCCAAGCGGGCGCGGATGGTAATAGCCTCCCGCGCCCGACGCACCCATTTGACCCCTATGGTTTGTCGCAATCAGAAGGGCACTTAGCGATGCGTATTAACGACTATTATCGTCAGCGAGCCTGACTCGGCTTGTAATCTAATCATAATCTTCGGGTGTTATTTAATTCGCGCATATTATTACTGCTCTGATCTTTAGGCCCTATGCGAAAGATAAATATAAGTCGTCTTACGCTTTTATTATTTCCGGTATCTGTTTAGTAGCTAGTATTCGAGGATTAGAAACCCTAGTTCAACGCTTGTTTTGTTTCGTGACCGCTGGGTCAGGTAATAATGATCCTCTGCGCGCGGCAAGCGGCTCGAAAGATTGGGTTCCATTTCGCTNNCGAGCATGCGGTCGGCTTCGTCGATCACAAGCAGTTTGCAATCAGACAGCAGCAGTTTGCCGCGCTCAAACGTATCGATCAGTCGGCCCGGCGTCGCGATGATGACATCCGCACCTTTTTCAAGAACCTTGCTTTGCTCGGCAGCCGATTCACCGCCGATGATCAGGGCTTTTGAAAGCGAGATATATTTGCCGTAGGTGTCAAAGTTCGCAGCAACCTGGGTGGCCAGTTCACGGGTGGGTTCCAGAATGATGGAACGCGGCATCCGCATGCGGGCGCGACCGTGATGAAGGATGTCAAGCATCGGCAGGGTAAAGCTGGCCGTTTTGCCCGTACCCGTTTGCGCACAGCCCAGAATGTCGCGTGCCATCAGCACCGACGGAATAGCTTGGGCCTGGATCGGGGTTGGGGTGTCGTAGCCGGCATCTGCGACGGCTTTGAGGATATCTTCGCTCAGACCGAGATCGGCGAAATTCATATGGTTCGTTTTCCCGCAATGAAATGCGTTAAGGTGAAGCGGATCGCTAAAAATCTGATTGCGTCGTAAAGCCAAGCCTTAATTAAGTCAAGAAAAACGCCGCTTATTTGCCCTCGAAAACCCATTCTGAGGTCTTTGAGAGACTTGTTTGCAACAATTTGACAGCGTACCCTGTCATTACAAATGCTTTTTGGGGAGAAAAACAGTGCTGATGGACGCAACACGTTCAAGTTTGCTGATAATCGACGTTCAGGAAAAGCTCTATCCGGCTTGTCAGGAGCCCGAACAGATCATCGCCAATTGCTGTTTTCTGGTGAAATGTGCCAATCGGCTTGGCGTACCGGTGACGGTCACAGAACAGTACCCAAAGGGGCTGGGGCATACCGCCAAACAGATTGTCGAACTTCTCGAAAAGCCCGGTGTTTGTTCAGACGGTGGAAATGTTGTTTCCAAGGTCGCTTTTTCCGCCATTCCTGCTGACGGTTTTATCGAGAAGATGGAAGAGAACCCGGGCCGGGACCAGGTGGTGGTCGCGGGCATGGAGACCCATGTCTGTGTTTTGCAGACCGTCATGGATCTGATTGAACGCGGGCGCGAGGTATATGTGGTGGCCGATGCGGTGACATCGCGCAGCCAGCAGGACAAGATTTTCGGGCTTGAGCGGATGCGTGATGCCGGGGCAAAAATCGTGACCCGTGAAAGCGTGATGTTCGAATGGCTGCGTGTGGCCGGAACGCCCGAGTTCAAGGAACTGAGTGCGCTGATTAAATGAGTTCGCCTTCAAGGAAAGATGCCGGGCACGCCAATGGTGATGGCGTGCCCGTTGTGTTTTTGTCCGGGATGCTGGCCGATCAGCGCATGTGGCATCCGGCAATTGCCGCATATGACGAACTTGACGACCTGGCCAAACCCGGACTGATCCCGGTGTTTTGCGAGTTGTTTGATCAGGACACAGTTGCAGACATGGCGTCTGCAGTACTCGGCACCGCACCTGATCGCTTTGCGCTGGTGGGAATGTCGATGGGCGGGTATGCCGCCTTTGAAATCCTGCGCCAGGCCCCGGAACGTGTCAGTCACCTGATGCTGGTCAATACAAGGGCAACCGCCGACAGCGATGCGGTGCGACGGCGGCGTTTGTTGCTGTCGCGGATTGTCGCGGCCAGGGAGCCATTTGTGGCGGTCAATGACGGCATGCTTGATGAAATGCTTCATCCCGAGAACCGCAATGATGCGGCGCTCGTCGGATTGCTGAAAGCCATGGGGGATGCATGTGGGGCAGGGGTGTTCAAGCGGCAAAATAATGCCGTAGCGCGCCGCCCGGACAGTATGGCCGATCTTGGCAATATTGCCGTGCCATGCAGCGTTGTTGTCGGCACGCATGACCGAATCATAAGCCCTGAAAGTCACCGGGAGATGGCCGATGCCATTCCCGGTGCGACTTATCACGAGATTGTGGGGGCGGGGCATTATGTGCCGCTTGAACAACCGGAACTTTTTGCCTGCGCGTTGGGTGGTCTTCTCGCACGGTAGGGCGGGATTATTTGATGGTGCGGGCGACCCATTCTTCGAGAATTTCGCGGATTGTCTGATCGGCAGGCAGTTCACGGGTAAAAGCCCACCATATGTGTGCCCCTTGCCATATGCTGGCCATTTGCCAGCCAAGCTTTTTTCCTTCTTCGGGGCGGTCTGAGAGACGGCGGCCAAGTATTTCAGCAAGCTGATGTCCCCAAGCGGCCCCGCGTTTACGAAGTTCCGGATTGCGGATGTCTTCGTGCAGAACCAGCAAGCCATTGGTTGTGTCCCGTTCTGCTGTTTCGGCAGGCATCAGGCGCAGCAGAATTTCGATCGCACCATCAGGGCTTAGGGATTCTTCCTGATCCGCAGCATGCGTTTCAACATCAAGCCGGTCCCAAGCGCGGAGCAAAACTGCAAGGACCAGTCCATCAAGTGTGCCGTAGCGTTGCACAAGTGTGGCAGGTGAAAGACCGCAGGCTTTTGACGCCTGTGCAAACGTCAGGTTTGACGGGCCGGTTTCGAGCACGGTTTCAAAGATGGTGTCGAGCACCTGACTGTCGGGAATTGTCTTGTTTCTTGCCATGGCTATTTATAAACGTATATTCATTTATAATTCAATGGAGATTTGGGCATGGCAAAAATTGTTGGATATATCGCAACCAGTCTTGATGGAATGATTGCGGACAAAAATGACAGTCTTGATTGGCTGTTTGCATATGACGGAATGGATCTTGGTGCTTACGACTACAACAAGTTCCTCAAACGTATTCAAACCGTGGTGATGGGGCGCGGGACGTATGACTTTGTTGCCAACCAACCGTCAGAATGGCCCTATCATGGAAAGCGGGTGTTTGTGGTCACATCCCGTCCGATTGATAACCCAGTCGGGGATATTGAAGTGCGCAGTGAAATTGGCGCATTGATCTCTGAGCTTCGTGCCTTTGACGATGGGGACGTCTGGATGCTCGGCGGTGGAAAGCTGCAAATGGCGTTTATTGAACGCGAAGCCCTGGACGAGATCGAAATTTACATCATGCCGGAGATGCTTGGTGGCGGAACGCCGCTTTTCCCACAGACAGGGTTTCGCGGCAGTCCGACACTGATCAGCACGCAAATGCTTGATCGCGGATGCGTGCGGTTGCATTACCGCTTCTCACCAACAGGTTAACCGGGACGGATAGTGCGGCAGCTCAGGAGTGCTCGGTTTGTCGGTGCACTCATCTGAGCTACCTTCCAACATCTAGCAGCTTGGCAAGAACGGGCTGCAGTGCCTGTCACCGGTCTTGAGCATGTTGCGCGGGAAAAGCTGGTGAACGATGATATCAGCATTACCGTCGATCTGTTCGGCAAGCTTATCGTTGTTAAAGTGTCCCCGGGTTTCCGAGATGATCTTGTCACCAACGCAGAAGCCAAAGCGAACAGACACATTGCTGTCGGGGTCACGTGTGCCCACCGATTGTGGGTCGGTACACAGTTTGCCGCGCATTGTTGCCTGTTCCGGGGCGACGACAACGACCAGACGGCTTTCCGGTTTGATCGTTACATTGCTATCTGCGTCAGCCGGGTCGGTTACGAAATACAGGCGCGGGTAACCATGGTTTGACAGGGCATCCGTCCAGAAATCGTCCGGGAAGGTGTTATCAGCATCAACCACTTCAAGCATCATGACGTCATTTGGTGCGCCAGAGGATCTGAAGCTTTCGACTTCGGAAACGTTATAGTTCGCGCGCTCGATTGCGGCGATGCTACACCCGGCCAGCAACAGGGCCCCGGTAGCCGCCGAGGCCAATGACAGAAAACGATTGGCCCTGTTTTTCATAAGCTTAGGTGTCTTCGAATTCATTGGAATGTTCCTTTGATGTATTCGACCATCATTCGCTCAATGACCTAGATATTGTCTGAAAACGTCCAAAGTCACGTCCGACACGGCTATTTTGCAACTTTAAAGTGACATTATTCACAAGCGGCTACTAAAACACGGCGGGATGACTGGGGCCGGCTGGCGGTTCTGCGGGTCGGTCAGGCGCAGAGCAAAACCGCTGTGCGATCTTTAGAAAACCGACCGGCCAATGGCGCGGATCAGTATTTCCAGCGCGCGAATACCAGCAGCCGAATTGCCCCGCTGATCGAGGCGTGGCGACCATACGCAGACCGAAAATTCACCCGGAACCACGCCAATAATACCGCCGCCGACGCCGCTTTTTGCCGGTATGCCAACCGTAAAGGCAAAGTCGCCAACCCCGTCATACATTCCGCATGTCAGCATTAGTGCGTTGATGCGACTGGTTTCTTCGGCCGTAATAACAGGTTTGCCATCCATGCCCACACCCCTGCAGGCCAGAAAGCGACAGGCGCGTGCCAGTTCGCGGGCGGTCATTGCGACCGAACACTGTTTGAAATAGGCGCGTACAACGTCTTCGACAGGATTGTCGAGTTTGCCGAAGCTTTTCATCAGATAGGCAATGGCACGGTTGCGATCACCGTGCTGGTCCTCAGACATATAAACTTCATTATCAACGCGGATATCGGGATTGCCGCAAAGCTGCCCGAGAAATTCGGCAACAGATCGATCCGGGTTCGCATAGCGCGACGTGATCAGATCAGCGACCCGGATGGCGCCAGCATTGATAAACGGGTTGCGCGGTATGCCGTTTTCCTGCTCGAGTTGGATCAGGGAATTGAAGGCAGAACCGGACGGTTCGCGGCGCACGGCCTGCCAAAGGTTGTCGCCGTGTGCGCGCTGGGCCAGCACAAGCGCGAACATCTTTGAAATGCTTTGAATGGAGAAGGGCAAATCGGCGTGGCCGATGGCAAATTCCTGTCCATCGGTGCCGCAGATGACCATGGCAAAATGATCATCGGGCACATCAGAAAGAGCGGGAATGTAATCAGCCTTGCGGGCAGTGGCGAAATCTGCCCTGGCAACCTCGTCAGCGATCTGTTCAAGGATGGCAGCATAATCGTGAGACACTATGCAATCCAGTTTAAGCAATTTGGGGAATGAAAGTAGAGCGGTATATCCCGACAGTGCGGACAACATTGTTCAAAAAAATTGAAAAGCGAGATAGCTTGTGCATTACTTTTAATTCGCGGTTAAGTAATTGTTTGGCTGAATGAATCTAAGGAGAGATATACCATGCTGGCGAAAGCCTTCAAAATCAACTTGGCTTTCCTTTCCTTAGTGATGTTTTCGCCTCTGGCAGCCCAAGCAGATGCCGGTGATTGGTATGTTCAGGCTAGCGGTGGTTTGAATAGGACATCGGATCTTAAAAATTCACGTATTATCTCAACCGGTGCAACCAGTACATCAATCAATACAAAAATGAAGTTTGACCACCAGTATGCTGGTGGTGTTGCATTTGGTTACAAGTACAATGACAACCTGCGGTTCGATATTGAGTATACGCACCGTTCTAACAATACAGAACGGTATTACAATGCAGCAACAGGTACTGTTTTAAGCACTGATGGTTTCGTAAAGAGCAATAGCTTGATGGTAAATGGAACCTATGCCTTCGATGCAGGTATACCCTCTGTTAGGCCTTATATCGGAGCAGGGGTTGGTATATCGCATGTCGAAGTTGAGATCATTGATAGCTTCGGCCAAAGTGATGATTCCGATTGGGCACCAGCCGGTCAGCTGACCGCAGGAATCGGCTGGAATGTTGGTGAAAATATTGAATTATTTACACAGTACCAGTATTTCCACGTCTTCAATCCAGACTTGAATCCATCGGCATCGATTTCATCTGGCTCTTTTACGTTTAGAGAGCACACGCACGAAGATAGTAACGTTTCGTCTAGTTCGCTGTTGGTTGGTGTGCGCTATTCTTTTTAATAACCGTTCAGCTTTACGGTTCGTTAGATGCTTAGTCCCCTCATTTGGTTAGGGGTGAGCATTCAGGACCGTTTGACGGTCTCATAATCAAGTAGCTGATCCATAGCCGAAACAACCGCTGCATTGGATTGCTAGCGGTTGTTTCGTGTCCGTGGGAGCAGAAATCAGAATATCACCATACAGCTCATCTCGCACGCGGTCAGGATTTCTGGTGAAATCTGCTTTCGGGATCAGACGTCGATATCTTCGACGAAGCGGGCATGTTCCTGAATGAACTGGAAACGCAGTTCCGGCTTTTTACCCATCAGGCGGGTCACCAGATCCTTGGTCTGACCACGTGCATCCGGTTCCGCTGCATCGGGCAGGGTAACGCGCAACAATGTGCGCTTTTTCGGGGCCATGGTGGTTTCACGCAGCTGGGCCGGGGGCATTTCACCCAGGCCTTTAAAGCGGGAAATCTCGACCTTGTTGCGGTTCTTGAACTCGCTTTCGATCAGGACTTCTTTTTCGGCATCATCCATCGCGTAGACCGATTTGCCGCCCTGTGTCAGACGATAGAGCGGCGGCATCGCAAGATACAAACTCCCGCTTTCGATCAGACCGGGCATTTCCTGATAGAAGAAGGTCATCAGAAGGGATGCGATATGCGCGCCATCGACGTCGGCATCGGTCATGATGATGATGCGTTCATACCGCAGGTCGTTATGGCGGAAATCGGACCCGGAACCGCAGCCAAAGGCTTCGATCATGTCCTTGATTTCCTGGTTGGCCATCATCTTTTCATAGGTCGCCGATGCGACGTTCAGGATCTTGCCGCGCAGCGGCAGGACGGCCTGGGTTTCGCGGTCACGGGCCTGCTTGGCAGAACCACCTGCGGAGTCACCCTCCACGAGGAAGATTTCAGTGCCCGCCGCGATGGAACGCGAACAGTCGGCAAGCTTGCCCGGCAGACGCAGGCGGCGGGTGGCCGACTGACGCTTGGTTTCTTTTTTCTCCTTGCGGCGCTGGCGTTCTTCGGCGCGCAGGATGATGCGTTCAAGCAGACGCTTGGCGTTTTCGGTATCCCCGGTCAGCCAGTGGTCAAAGTGGTCACGGACCGCGGTTTCAACCAGTTTGGTTGCACCCTGCGTGCCGAGCTTTTCCTTGGTCTGGCCCTGAAACTGTGGATCGGGGATAAAGACCGAAAGCATGATGCAGCCGCCGCCAAAGACGTCCTCGGCGGTGATAGCCGATGCCTTTTTCTGGCCCAGCATATCGCCATAGGCCTTGATCGCCTTGGTCAGGGCATAGCGGAAGCCAGCCTCGTGCGTGCCGCCAAGCGGGGTCGGGACGGTGTTACAATAGGAATGGAAGTAACCTTCTCCGCTTTCGGGCCAGCCAACTGCCCATTCGACACGACCGGCACTGTCAGCGAACTTGGCTTCGCCTGCGAACGGGCGGTCTGTGACAAGATCGCGGCCCTCAAGGGTCATTTCCAGATAGTCGAGTATCCCGTTGGGGAATTTCAGGACTTCCTGCTGCGGGGTCGGGTCGTCACTGGTCAGAAGTGACGGGTCAACCGACCAGCGGATTTCAACGCCCTTGTACAGATAGGCCTTGGAGCGCGCCATGCGGAAGATGGTCGCTGCCTTGAGCTTGGCACGTGCGCCGAAAATCTCGGGGTCGGGTTTAAAGATAACCGTGGTGCCGCGGCGATTGTTGATCGCGCCGCCATCCTGCAAAGGACCAAGCGGGGTGCCTTTGGAGTATTCCTGAAACACCATTTTGCGGTCACGGCAGACTTCAACGCGGAACTTTTCGGTCAGCGCGTTCACCACAGACATACCAACACCGTGCAAACCGCCCGATGTCTCATACGCCTTGCCAGAGAACTTACCACCCGAATGCAGGGTGGTCAGAATGACTTCAAGCGCGGATTTGTCCGGAAATTTCGGATGCGGGTCGGTCGGAATACCGCGCCCGTTATCGCGCACCAGCACCGTATTGTCTGGCTGCAGTTCCAGTTCGATCCAGTCAGCGTGGCCTGCGACCGCTTCGTCCATGGAGTTATCGAGAATTTCCGCGACGAGATGGTGCAGTGCTGCATCATCGGTGCCGCCGATATACATACCGGGGCGTCGACGGACGGGCTCAAGGCCCTCGAGAACTTCAATATCCTTGGCGGAATAGGCTTTGTCGGTGGACTGGTTTGAATCTTCAAAAAGGTCGGTCATGCCCCGGAACGCAACTTCTTTTATTGTGTTAAAACAAGGCCCAATACCGTATATCTGTTCTTCGATATTCAGGGCTTGGAAGCCTTGGCGCTAAACGAGTACCATATCTTTGTCGGTTCGTACCATAGGATCGGTGCGCAACGACCATAAAAATGTGTTTTTGAATCCAATGCAAGTGGTGGTCGCCAAATCCGACCATATTTTCGCAAAGCCAGGATGCAGAAAACCGCGACCGGGAGGTCCAATAAAAAAATGACATGTCGAAACAGACATGTCGCAAACAGGAGTGAGCCTGATGGCGACAGATAAAGAGCAATCCCTTTTTGCGGAAAGCACCATGCCGCGCGGTGATTTGTGTACCCGCACCCTTGCCATGCCCAAAGATACAAACCCCAGTGGCGATATTTTCGGTGGCTGGCTGATGTCGCAGATGGATATTGCCGGCGGCGTGCTGGCAAGCCAGATTGCCGAAGGGCGTGTTGCGACGATCGCAGTCGATGGCATGACATTCCACCGTCCGGTCTATGTCGGCGATACCGTTTGTGTGTATGGTGATATCGAGCGTATCGGCAATACATCAATGGTGCTGCATCTTGAAAGCTGGGTGCTGCGCAAGAATCAGCCGCCACGCATCAAGGTGACCGAAGCGACCTTTACCTTTGTTGCCATCGACGCCGAAGGTCGCCCGCGTCAGGTCCGCCGTGACGAGGCAGAAGCCTAAGCCAAACAGGGCCAGACCAAACCAAATTCAGGAGCCCCGCCATGCAGAGCCGCGCCGTGTCCCATGTGATGACCCGTCTGGTTTTGGTTGGCGGGGCTTTGTTCTTTTCGATCACTGCCGATGCCGGGGAGGCCGATGTGGTTGCCGCCACGGCGACGAAAACCGGCGATGAGACCTATCGGTTTGACGTGACGGTTGCGCATGACGACACCGGCTGGGATCATTATGCCAATGTCTGGCAGGTGATCGGGCCGGATGGCGCCATTATTGGGGAACGGATTCTGGCCCATCCGCATGTCAATGAGCAGCCCTTTACCCGGTCTCTATCCGGTGTTTCCATCCCGGCTGAAATTACCGGCGTTACGCTCAGGGCCGGTGATCTGGTGCATGAATTTGGTGGTGCGGAGCTGTATATTGAATTGCCGGCAGAGGTCGGCCAGACGGTGACTGTTTCGGATTAAACGGGCAGGCAAAGCGCAATCAAATCCATGGCCGGTGGGGCAAGGGTCAGCATTCCGACCGCAACAAGTGCGCAGGCAATCATCTTCCTAATGAAATCTCCCGCATAATCACGTGACGCTGAACGTTTCAGGAAGCTGATGCCAAGGGCGGCAAAGACGACAGCGGGCAGGGCGGCAAGCGCAAAGCAGGCCATGAACAAACCGGCTCTGGCAACAGTGCCCGTCATCATCGCGGTCAGAAGCGCGTTATAGACCATCGCACAGGGTGTAAGTCCAAGTGCCGCGCCGAACGAAAAATTACCAATCCCGGCCCGGAATGCATGGGGCGCGGGATTTGGTGATCGCATGGTTTGTTCAGCTGGCGACGTGTGCCCAGTGGCAGGGGTGCCTGCCAGCGCCGGGCGCAGGGTGGTTTGAAACAGGAATTTCGGGATCAGGCGATCAAGGTGGTGGAGTGCCGGGGCGATGCCGATGACGGCCAGCCCGGAATAGATCACCACCAGACCGGAAAGTACACGCAGCACCGATTGCCAGCCCGCTGTGACCAGAAGGGCGTCAAACATGCCGCCAACCCCGCCAACAAGCAGGCCCGCCAGAATATAGGTCGTACTGCGTCCCGCCTGCATCAGGACAAGGGCGCGGAATTGCCGTTTTGCGGGACCTTTATGCAGGCCGCATGCGGCAAGGATGTTCGAGGCAATTGCCCCGCACATCCCCGCGCAATGCAGGCTGCTGGCAAGACCCAGCAAAAGGCCGCTGATGATCACATAGCTGATCGACAAGGTGACATGTCCTGATGGGTGTTGATCAGATCAGCATTTTGCCGGGCAACTGGCATCGTTCTTTTCCGGCGGCAGATTGATGCCCGGATTGCCGTCAAAGAAGCCCATCGGCATCAGCTTGAACCCGGTGGTGACACAGGGCTGAACCGGGAAGTCTTCCATGCGGACCTGATGGTGCAGGCCAAAGACATGCCACATAACCAGATCGGTATTCTGAAGCGCACGGTCCTTTTTGATGAAATCGGTAAGCCCGCCCCGGCCATCGGAATGGTTCATGAAATCACCGGCGGGGAAGCGTTCCTCTGGATCATAGGCGGTGAACCAGACATGGTTTTCAATGAAGCTTGCGCGTTTGCCCGATGGATATTCCGGATTGATAAACGGCGTCACGCAGTTGGTGGCATCAAGCTTGTAGCCCACCGGGCGGCCGGTTTTGCCAAGCTTGTTGGGGTTAACCACCTTCCAGTAACGCTGTGACGCCGGGTTGGTTCTGCGTGCCGCAGCCAGTTCGGATTCGAGCACGGTTTCCTTTTCAAAGAACGCGTTGCCATATGGATTTTCCGGTCCCGGTTCCTCGGCAAAGGTATTGCATTCGACCGGACTGTTGCCATAGCCATCAATCGCCATATCAAGCCGCGTACACAGGATGTGCTGATGGATCTGACCGGCAACACCGGGTGAAACTTCAACGGCATATTTGCCGGGCTGACCCGGCAGGCAGGCAGCGGTGTTGATGATGCCGGTTGCCTTGACCTCAAATTCGATCATGCCGTCAAGGAACAGGTACCAGTACAGCGCATATTCATAGTTGCCGACGGTACAGATGGTGGAAATTACCAGCTTGGCGTTGCGGCGGCTTTCGGTGCGTTCGGTGCGGAAATCCATATGTTTCCACAAAAGACCTGCGTCCTCTTCGTGGATGCAGATGGCATTTTCAATCGTCCAGGGTTCGCCATTCATCGTATTGAGCGTGACATCAAGATACTTGATCACGCCAAGGCAGTCGCAACCCAATGTCAGGGAATTGGCCAGCTTGCCGATGCCGTATTCGCCGATATCAAAGACGTTCTTGCGATAATGGCCGTTATCGGGGCTGCCATAGGGCACGGTCATTTCAACGATGGAGGCGCGGTGGACAATCGGGCGGCCATTGAACTTGATGTCATGCAGGGTCAGCGATTCACGGGCGTTGAAACCGATCACCAGTTCCCAGTTGCGCCAGGTGATCTTGTTGCCGTCCATTTTGAAGTTCACACCTTCGGGCTGAACGACATTGATCGGTTTGGCCTTTGGCTGGAATTCGTCCTCTTCGAAGAAATCGGCCTCGTAGTTCACTTCGGCCTCGGGGATGGGCGCGCCGCCGTAATCATCAACCCGAATGACTTCCTTGGACAGCAAGTCGACAACCGCATTAAGGCCTTCGATCGGGTTGGCATAGAAGTTGGAATTTTCGCGTTTGCGCAGCCAGCAGAATACGTGGGCCAGATGGCGGCCTTCTTCGCCGGGCTTGCCGAAATTGCCCGCTGACCATGGATCGACGCAGACCATGGACATGTCGGTGATGCCGCGTTTTCTGCAGGCTTCGATGAAGGTCGGGTCGGAACAGACGATTTCCTCGATCTCGACAAACTGTTCAAGCTGGATCATCGGGCGTTTGCCCGGCAGTTCCTTGGCCGAGATGATCTTTTCTGCATCAAGATCAAGGACAAGTTTGGTAACGCTGACCTTGGTCGCATCAAAAACATTGACGCGTGCCTTGCGCTTGATCGTGTCACCCGACTTGAAGTCGGTCAGTTCGTCCTTTTCGGGTTCCATCAGTTCGATGGTTTCAAACAGGGTGTTGTCACCGTAAGGCGGGTCCGCACGCACGATGTCGGCGACCTTGATGATTTCCTCGGCCGTAAGGGGCTGAAGCGGGTGGGTGACTTCGACCTTTTCACTGCTGCAACATTTATCCATTCTTTTTCTCCCTGATGAAGGTGTCTGATCACGGGCCGGTCAAACCGGCCGGGCACAGGTATTTGACAACCGCGTTGGTGGCGCGGAGGGGGTGAATGGACGTTGTTCCCTAGACTTCAGGCAAATGCCGAAAAACGCGTTTGACCATCGGGGGATGTCGAATAAGCGCGAGTTCCCTGATCGGCGATTTTGTATTTTTCTATTTCCAAAACGCTAGCCAAAGCGCGGTGCTGTGTATTTGACATTTGGTGCCAAAATGATCGGTGCGGCTGGCATCAGACGGGCAGGTGTCGTTCAATTGGCACGTCAATTGAATGCATTGATGTGTAACTGCCCATGGAATGGATAACCCATGAAACGTGTTTCGGGTGCCATTGACCGTTCGGTTCTAAACAGCGTGATGGGAATGCTTGGTGAGTCCGGCATCGATCATGTGGGGCTTTCTGCGCGTGCGGGTCTTGCCGGGGCGGGGCTTTTCATGTCGCCGCAATCAACGCCCTTGATGATATTTACCACGATGCTGGAGCTGGCCTCGGACGCGACAAACAATCCGGCATTGGGATTATTCCTTGGCGATACATGGGGTTATCGCGGTCTTGGCAAACATGCCGAGATGGTTTTGACCGCACCGACCCTTGGTCACGGACTTGAAAAATTCGCGCGATTTTTCCCGACCCTTCAGGGCAGCACATCTTTTTCACTGTCGGTCGAGGATGGTCAGGCGAAGCTGTCTTACCGCATTGCCGAGCATGCCGTACGTACCCGAACGCAGGATGCGATATTCAGCGAAGCGTCATTTCACTCGCTGTTATCAGCAGCACTGGGCGATGGTTGGCAGCCCAACTGCATTGATTTTGAACACCGAAATGACCGTGGATTAGGCATTTTTCAGAATCATTTCAAATGTCCGGTGCGTTTGGGCCAGCGCGAGAACGCGCTTTTCCTGCCAGCGCATCTTTTAAACAAACCGATGAAAAACGCCGACCCGGAGCGACATTGGCAACTGGTCAATGAATTCCAAACCCGCGCCGAACGCCTGAAACAGAATGTCGATCTGCCAACCGCGACCAAGGCGTGGATTGTGGCAACCCTTTGCCGGCATCGTCAGATCGATGTCCATGATGCGGCCGATGAGTTTTCCATGAGCCTGCGCAGTTTCCAGCGCGAACTTGATCAGGAAGGCACAAGTTTTCGCAAAATTCGTGAAGAGGTGCGCGGTGGCATTGCCAGTGACATGCTGCGCCTGACCGATCTTCCGATCCCCGATATCGCCGAACATCTGGGATATAGCGAACTGTCAGCATTCAGTCGTGGCTTCAAGGCGATGACCGGCACATCGCCGGGACAATTCAGGCGTGAACTGTCCCGGGGCGAAATCGGTGTCTAGTGCTCGGCTGATTTTCTACCAGCTTGCCTTGGCAACGCGGATGAAGTTTTGGCCCATGATTTTATCGACGTTATCGGCTGAATAACCGGTCGAAATCAGGGCATCTGCAAGGGCAGGGAGTTTGCGCGGGTCGAACACCGCAGCCCCACCGGCCGCAGGGCCGTAGCCACTGGCGGCGGGCCAATAGAAGTCCTTGTCCACCCCGTCCGGGAAGTCGTTGGTCCCGGCGACGGATGGCATGGTATCAAGCCCGATACCGACATGATCAACCCCGACCAGATCAACCGCATATTTGATGTGGCGGATCATGTCGGGGACTTCCGGTGCGTTTTTGGATTTGATGAAACGCTGGAAACCGCAAATGCCGATCACGCCCCCGGTATCGGCGCACGCCTTGATCTGTTCATCATCGATGCAGCGTTCATGACCACCCAATTCTTTGGGATTGGCGTGGCTGAAGACGACCGGTTTGGATGAGACCCGCATGATATCAAGCGAGCTTTGCCGTCCGGTGTGGGAGCAATCCATGATCATGCCGCTGGCATTCACGGCCTTGACCATTTCAACACCAAGGTCGGTCAGCGGGATATCAACATCATGACAGCCCCCGGAGACCGAATTGTTGCGGTTATAGGCAAAGTGGATCTGCTTGACGCCAAGCTTGGCAAAGACCGGCACCATTTCTGGCATGTCTTGCAGCATGACAGAGCCTTCAAGATCGAACCCGACGCCGAGCAGCCCCTTGGATTTGGCAATCGCCAGATCCTCGAAACTTTCGATCTGCATGTATTTGTCGGGGTGGGCGGCGATCTTGGCGCGGAAGGCGGCGATCACGCGCAGGATATGCGCAATGCTGTTCATATCCATACCGACATTGACGCAGACATAGTCGATATGACCGGCGACATAGGTATCAAGCAGGTCTATGGGTGTCTTTTCATCAAGCGGCAGGCAGGCATGGGCATCCCATGTGAAAGCGGGGGTGTGTTGTCGCTTGTAGTTCGCAAGTTTGCTGTCAGCGGGGGCGAAGGGCGTTGCGAAGCTTAGTGTGGAGGCAGAAGTCATGGTTTCTCCGGTCAGTCCCAGTCAACAAAGCTGTCGATGACAGCGCGGTCATAGCCGCCAGCAGCCTTGTAGAGCTGTTGGGAATAGGGGTGTTCAAGTCTGCCATCTGCCAGTTGGCTGGCCGTGGCGCGTTCGACGATGCGGCCATGGTTCATGATGGCGATATCGTCGCACATATGGGCCACCACGGCGAGGTCGTGACTGACCATAATGTAGGTCAGGCCAAGTTCCCGGCGCAAGCGTGACAGAAGATTAAGGACTTCGGCCTGAATGGACACATCAAGGGCCGAGGTCGGTTCATCAAGCAACAGGATCTTGGGTTCAAGGATCAGGGCGCGGGCAATCGCGACACGCTGGCGCTGCCCACCGGAAAGCTGATGGGGATAGCGGAAGCGGAACGAGTTATCGAGCCCGACCTGATCAAGGGCCTGCACCACGCGGGCATCGGAATCGCCAAGCCCGTGGATATTGACCGGTTCGGTCAGGATGCGGTCGATGGTGTGGCGCGGATGCAGCGACCCGAACGGGTCCTGAAACACCATTTGCGCAAGGCGATAGAATGTCTTGTCGCGCGTGGGACCAAGTTCCTTGTTATTGACAAGGATCTGGCCTTCCCAGTCATCGACCAGACCGGTGATGGTGCGCAGCACCGTTGATTTGCCCGAACCCGATTCACCGACCAAACCGAAAGAGCCGTTCTTCGGGACCTTGATGTCGACATCCTTGAGAACGTGGTTGTCGTCAAACCAGGCATTGAGTTTGTTGATTTCAATCATGTAACTACCCCTTACCCTTCGGCCCAGCTTGCTTCGCGTTCAAGGATCGGCAGATCAGAATGATCGCCATCCATTTTCGGCAAGCAGTTCAAAAGCCCCTTGGTGTAGGGGTGTTTGGCTTCGTGCAGGGCGGATGCCTTGATTTCCTCGACCACGTGACCCTGATACATCACCAGCACACGGTCGCAGAAGCTTGAAACCAGTTGCAGGTCGTGGCTGATGAAAATCAGCGCCATGCCCCGATCGCGCACCAGATCATCAAGGATCGCCATCACCTGAAGCTGCACGGTGACATCAAGGGCCGATGTCGGTTCATCGGCAATGATCAGTTCAGGATCGGGGATCAGCATCATGGCGATCATGACGCGCTGTCCCATACCGCCGGATACTTCGTGCGGGTAGGAGTTAAACACGCGCTCCGGATCGCGGATTTTAACCGCATCAAGCATATCAATCGCGCGGTGGCGGGCTTCCTTGGCATTCACCTTGTGGTGTTCGCGGTAGGCCTCGATGATCTGATCGCCAATGGTCATCACAGGGTTCAGCGAATATTTCGGATCCTGCATGATCATGGAAATGCGCGCACCGCGTACCTTGCGCCATTGTTTGGGCGTAAGGTTTGCCAGATCGACATCATGAAATTGCAGCTGATCGGCGGTGATCTTGCCGTTGGCCGCAGTCAGGCCAAGAATGGCGCGCCCGGTCTGGGATTTGCCAGACCCTGATTCGCCAACGATACCAAGCCGTTCACGGCCAAGGTCAAACGACACACCACGCACGGCATGGACATCGCCCTTGGGCGTGTTGAAGGTGACTTCTAGGTTTTTGACCGACAGAAGGGTTTCACTGGACATGATCAATCGCCTCCACGCGGGTCAAGAACATCACGCAGGCCATCACCCAGAAGGTTGAAGCCAAGGCTGACGATGAAGATGGCAAGGCCCGGAACCGTGGCCACCCACCATTGTTCAAGCAGGAACTGACGACCATCGGAAACCATCGCGCCCCATTCAGGCATCGGTGGCTGTGCACCAAGGCCGAGGAAGCCAAGACCAGCAGCAATCAGGATCATCCCCGCCATATCAAGCGTGACACGCACGACGAGCGAGCTGATGCACATCGGCATGATGTGACCGGAAATCAGCCCCATGTTTGATGCGCCCTGAAGACGTGCGGCTTCGATGAAGTCTGATTTGCGTACCGTAATGGTTTCTGCACGCGCGATACGGGCATAGGGCGGCCATGCGGTAATTGCGATGGCAAGAATGGCGTTTTCCAATCCCGGTCCAAGCGCCGAGACGAATGCCAGTGCCAGGATCAGTTTCGGGAAGGCCAGAAAGATATCGGTGATGCGCATCAGTGTGGCATCAATCCAGCCCCCGAAATAGCCAGCAGCCGTGCCGACCAGAAGACCAAGCGGGGCCGCGGTAATGGCAACAAGCGCCACAATGAGAAGCGTATATTGCGCGCCATAGATCAGACGCGACAGGATGTCGCGGCCCAATTGATCCGTACCGAACCAGTGTTCGGCGCTGGGCGGTTGAATACGGTTGGTAAGATCAGCTGCCAAGGGGTCATACGGGGCCAGAAGCGGGGCAAAGATCGTTACCAGAATAAGGCCGATGACAATCGAAAGCCCGATCATGGCAAGACGGTTTTCGGTGAACTTGATCCAGCCGAGCCATGCGCGGCCGCATTTGGCCTGCCAACGTGATTTTGGCGTGTCGGATGTCAGCCATTGTTTCAGGCCGGTTGGCGGTGTTTGCGAAGTATTTGTCTGTGTTGTCATGATTATCTCCGCGCTCTGGGGTCGAGCAGGCGGTAGAGCACGTCAGAAAGCATGTTCACGCCAATAAAGACCGCACCCACAACAATCGTGCCACCAAGAACTGCGTTCATATCGGCATTGAGCAATGAGTTGGTGATGTAAAGACCAAGGCCCGGCCATGCGAAGATGATTTCGGTCAGAACCGATCCTTCGAGCAGGTTGGCGTATGACAGCGCAATCACGGTTACCAGCGGCACCATGACATTGCCAAGAGCGTGACGCCAGATGATGCGGTGTTCGGAAATGCCTTTGACCCGTGCGGTCAGGATGTATTCCTGGCTTAGCTGTTCGAGCATGAAGGAACGTGTCATGCGCGCGATATAGGCCAAAGAGAAATAGGCCAGGATCGAGGCGGGCAAGATAATGTGTGAGACCGCATTCCAGAACAGGTCCATGTCGCCTTCGATCAGGGTGTCAACCAGCATCAGACCGGTCGTCGGTTCGATGAAATCGACATAAAACGAATCAAGGCGTCCCGGACCAGCGACCCAGTCAAGCTTCATGTAAAACACCAGAAGCCCCATCAGACCCAGCCAGAAGATCGGCATCGAATAACCGGCCAGACCAATCACGCGAACGACGTGATCAGGCCATTTTCCCTTGTTGATGGCGGCAAACACGCCAGCCGGGATACCAAGCAATACACCGATAATGGTTGCAAGGGTTGCCAGTTCAAGCGTTGCCGGAAACACGCGCTTGATATCATCAAGCACGGAATTCGATGTCAGCACCGATTGACCAAAATTGCCCTGCAGGACATTGGAAATATAGATAAAGAATTGCTGCCAAAGCGGCAGGTTAAGACCCATTTCCTCGCGCACGCGGTCATAGACAGCTTGCGGAGCACGGTCACCAACCGCGGCCAGAACCGGATCAATCGGCAAGACGCGACCGATCAGGAAGGTGACAAGCAGCAGGCCAAAGAATGTAATGGCGAGTGAAAAGACCAGCCGCAGGACAGTTGCCGCGTGGCGGGAAGCGAAACGGGCGCGGTTGCGCCCGTCCCGTTTATTGCGATTAACAGCGGACATTACGACCGTTGTCTCCTTCGTCGAGATTAGTCTTTGGTGACGTAACGATAATAGTTGTTATCGAATGACGGACCGAGGACGAAGTTGTTCACATTGCCGCGCATGGATGCGATCTCGGTTTCCTGGAACATGATCACGAACGGACCGTTTTCCAGAACTTCTTTTTGAAGATCGACATACATCGCTGCACGTTTGGCATCGTCGCGCTCAAGGGTGGCGGCATCGGTTTTCGCCGTCAGATCACCGGCATCCCAGGAGTTGCGCCATGCAAGCGGCTTGGCATCGGCATCAGCCGAGTTATCCGGGTTCCACGCGAAGGTCGATGCGTTGGTGTGCGGATCCTGATAGTCCGGGCCCCAGCGACCGATATAGATATCGTGCTGACGTGCGCGGTACTTGGTCAGGGTCTGTTTGCCATCACCCGGAATGATTTCCAGATTGATACCAGCCTGTGCCCAGGTTGCCTGAATCGACTGTGCCATTGCCATGATCGAGGTGGTGTTACGAGTATCCATGGTTACGCTGAAACCGTCCGGGTAACCGGCTTCGGCCAGAAGAGCTTTGGCTTTCTCGATATCAAGCGAGTAGGGGTTCTCGTTGTAGGCACCAAGGAAACCTTCTGGCAGGAAGGCCTGATGGATCTGCGAACGACCAGCCAGGATGGTTTCGGAAATGCCCTTGTAATCGACAAGGTATTTCAGGGCTTCGCGGACTTTCGGGTTCGACAGATATTCGTTTTTCTGTGACAGACCGAGATACCAGAGCGCGCCTTTGCCTTTGGAAAGCAGCTTGATGTCGTCATTGTCGGAAATGGCGGCCAGCTGATCGGCTTCGAGGTTGCGGGCGATGTCGATATCGCCTTTTTCAAGCAGAAGCTGCTGAGCTGCGGCTTCCTTGACGCTCTGAATGATGACGCGCTTCATTGCCGGCGCGCCGTCCCAGTAATCTTCGTTGGCGGTCAGGCTCAGGCTTTCACCTGCGGTCCATTTGTTGAGCTTGAACGGGCCAGAACCGGCATAGTTGGTTTTAAGCCATTCATGACCAAGGTCACCGTCGACCTCGTGGGCAAGGACTTCTTCCTTGTCGACAACCGCACCAACGCCTGCGGTCAGGCAGTAAAGCACGAAGCTCGGTGCGTAAGGTTTGTCGACTTCCATGACGAGGGTGGAATCGTCCTTGGCATAGATCTTTTCCTTGACGTTTTCGGCGGTGAAACCGAACTGGCCGAGGATAAAGGCCGGCGACTGATCCAGCAGGATCACACGCTGCAAGGAGAAGGCGGCGTCTTCGGCGGTCAGGTCATTGCCCGACGCGAATTCGATACCGTCGCGGATTTTGAAGGTAAAGGTCTTGCCGTCTTCCGAGACGTCCCAGCTTTCGGCAACGACACCATAGATCTTCGACACATCGTCATTGTCGAAACCGATCAGGCGGTCATAGGTGTTCCCGGCATATTCAGCACCCGAAAACTCGAAAATCTGAGCCGGATCCAGCGTGATGATGTCATCAATGGCAAACGCCATGACAAGGGCATTTTTCGGCGTTTCCGCCTGTGCCATCATCGGTGCGGTAGCGAGCGCGGTCCCCATGACCAGCCCTGCGATAAATTTGCGCATGATGCGCCTCCCGTTTGTTGTTGTGGGACTGCAGGCCACTGGGCGGGCTGATAGGCGATCGATTGGATTGGCCAAAAGAAGACAGGGTCAGGCTTGTAGCTATCCGGGGTTCGGTCGACGCCTTCAGGCCCGAAAATTTGTGGGGCGGCCTGCAGGTGTTCGCTTAGTGCCTGTGAAGCTGAGCATAATTTATACGATTAATCAATGACCAGTCGGTCAGGATTGCTGTCTAAATGTTCAAAAGACAGAATCTGCGGCCAAACTGTTGATTTGCGGTTGTGTGATGCGTTCATTGCTTCACCCCGGCGGCTATGGCGATGTCGTTACCGGAAAATCAGGGTGAGAAACAAAAAAGCGCCAGCGGAAAAACCGTGGCGCTTTTTTTGTACGTCATTCCCAATCAGG
>NZ_DBGS01000060.1:0-12241 GCF_002295455.1 Thalassospira sp. UBA848
CCCTAACACCCTGTTCTATACGACTAATGATTAGCTTATGGCGACTCTCGAAAACTGGTATCGAGCTTTACAGGCAATGAGTGTGTCTTGATGCATTCAACGCCACGCATTCATGCGGCCGACAAAAACAATTCAAAAATGATGTCGGCAGGGAAAGTTATCATTTCTAGGAAGGAGACGCGCGATGGATGAACAAAGCGCAGCCTACTGGAAGAGAAACGTGAAGCTGGTCTCGGTTCTTATCGCGATCTGGTTCATCGTTTCCTACGGTTTCGGCATCTTGTTTGTCGATGCCCTCAATTCTATCGAAATAGCGGGCTTCCAGCTTGGTTTCTGGTTTGCTCAACAGGGGTCCATTTACGTCTTTGTCGCACTGATTTTTGTCTATGTGGCCAAGATGAACAAACTGGATCGCGAATTCGGCGTTCGTGAAGACGACTGACGCAGGATCAGGGAGACAGACAAGATGGATCTTACTACCCTTACATATATTGCCGTCGGCTTGAGTTTCGCGCTGTATATCGGCATCGCGATTTGGGCCAAGGCAAGCACCACCGGCGAATTCTATGTCGCTGGCAAAGGTGTTAACCCGGTCGTCAACGGCATGGCGACCGCAGCAGACTGGATGTCGGCTGCTTCCTTTATCTCCATGGCTGGTCTCATTGCCTTTCTTGGCTATGGCGGCTCGGTTTACCTGATGGGCTGGACAGGTGGTTACTGCCTGCTGGCGATGCTTCTGGCACCTTACCTTCGTAAGTACGGTAAATTCACCGTGCCGGAATTCATCGGGGATCGCTACTACTCCAAAGCAGCCCGTATCGTTGCTGTTATCTGCCTGATCTTTATCTCGTTTACCTATGTGGCAGGTCAGATGCGCGGCGTTGGTATCGTGTTCTCGCGCTTCCTTGAAGTTGAAATCCTTACCGGCCTGATCGTCGGCATGGGTATCGTCTTCATCTATGCCGTTCTTGGCGGCATGAAGGGCATTACCTATACCCAGGTTGCACAATATTGCGTTCTTATTGTTGCCTACACCATTCCGGCAATCTTCATCGCATTCCAGCTGACCGGCAATCCGCTGCCGCAGCTGGCATTCGGCTCGACCGTGAATGGCACGGGCGAATTCATGCTTGATCGCCTGAACCAGGTTGTGACGGAACTCGGCTTCCTCGAATACACCACCACCAGCAAGTCAACGATTGATATCTTTGCAATCACCCTTGCCCTGATGGTTGGTACTGCTGGTCTTCCGCACGTTATCGTTCGCTTCTTCACCGTTCCGAAAGTACGTGATGCACGTTCTTCGGCCGGTTGGGCACTGGTCTTCATCGCGCTGCTCTACACCACCGCTCCGGCAGTTGGTGCAATGGCACGCCTGAACCTGACCGAAACCATCCAGACTGGTGAAGTTGGCGCAGAAGACGGGAACCTTGTATTCGAAGAGCGTCCGGACTGGATGAAGCGCTGGGAAGCAACCGGCCTTCTGAAATTCGAAGACAAGAACGGTGACGGCCGCATCCAGTATTACAACGATGCGAACGCAGAGTTTGCCGCCAAGGCAGCCGAGTTCGGCTGGCAGGGTAACGAACTGAGCGTTGACCGTGACATCATGGTTCTGGCCAACCCGGAAATCGCACAGCTTCCGAACTGGGTTATTGCCCTGGTCGCAGCTGGTGGTATCGCCGCGGCACTGTCAACGGCTGCGGGCCTGCTGCTTGTGATCTCTTCGGGCGTATCACATGATATTCTCAAAGGGACCTTCACACCAAACATGACAGAAGGACAGGAACTGATGGCCGGGCGTATTGCCGCAGCTGTCGCCATCCTGATTGCCGGTTATCTGGGCTACAATCCTCCGGGCTTTGTGGCACAGGTGGTGGCCTTCGCCTTCGGTCTTGCCGCATCCTCGCTGTTCCCGGTTATCATCATGGGGATCTTCTCCAAGAAGGTTAACCGCGAAGGCGCGATTGCCGGCATGTTGACCGGTCTGGTCTTCACCATGGGCTATATCCTTGCCTACAAAGGTGTGTTCTTTGACCCAATCATTGCAAACACGCCGGAAAACTGGCTGTTTGGCATCTCGCCGGAAGGCATTGGTGCAGTTGGTATGGTTCTGAACTTCATCGTTGCTTTCGCTGTGTCGAAAGTCACCGCTGAGCCGCCAGAGCATATCCAGGTCATGATTGAAGACATCCGTGTTCCGAAAGGAGCCGGTAGCGCGGTTGACCACTAATCGGTCAACCGGTTTGCCAAAAACTGTTGCAGGCCCCCGGATCACTGATCCGGGGGCTTTTCTTTTCGATCATTGTCAGGCAACAATGACCTCAGGGCGTGGCCTTGCGAAGGAAAGCAATCATGAGCATCGAACTCGAAGAAATTGCCGAATTTCTAAAACAGCATCACCCTTTCGATCTGTTACCAGACGAAGAAATCAACGCACTGCCCAAACGCCTGCAGGCCCGCTATTTCCGCGCGGGGACCAAGGTCCTTTCGCCGGAACAGGAATGCCTTCACCTCTACATCATTCGCACTGGCGGCACCGAAACCCGGGATCCTGACGGGCAATTGCTTGCCCGCCTGTCAGAGGGCGAATGCTTTGGCGTGCGCGCCATGTATCAAAATGGTCGCGCAGCCAATAACATTACAACCCTGGAGGACAGCCTCTGCTACCTGCTGCCGGAAAAGGATTTCCACGACCTGACGGGCAAGTATCCACAATTTAGCTATTTCTTCGCGAAGATGGGGGGCGAACGCCTGCGCAGCGGCATGCAGTTGCTTGAAAGCCGCGACGATGACCAGCTCAAACTGATGAGTGTGAAGGTCAGTGACCTGATCGCACGTGATCTTGTCAGCATCGACAAATCTGCCTCTATCCTCGACGCAGGCCAATTGATGAGCAAGGAACGCGTATCCTGCCTGCTGATCACCGAGGACAATGGTGCTGTTGCCGGGATCATGACCGACCGCGATCTACGTAATCGTGTTATTGCCGTTGGGCGCAGCTATGACGAGCCGGTATCGGCCATCATGACTGAAAACCCGATCTCCATCGATCCGGACCAGTTTGCATTCGATGCCCTTTTGACCATGACGCGCAATAACATCCGCCATCTGCCCGTAATGAAGGATGGCAAGGCGGTTGGCATGATCACCACCAACAATCTTCTCGCCCGCCAATCTCTGTCGGCCGTTTACATGGCCGGACGCATCGGCAAGCTGACCACACCGGAAGACATGGCAAAGGTCATTGCTCAGGTACCAGAGCTTCTCAGCCACCTGATCGAAGCAGGCGCGACATCTTACAATGCCGGACATATCGTAACCACCCTGTCGGATGCAGCCACCGCGCGCCTGCTGCAACTAGCAGAGGAACAATTCGGCCCACCGCCTGTTCCCTATGTCTGGATGGCGGGCGGATCGCAGGGCCGTCAGGAACAGACCGCCCTTTCTGATCAGGATAACTGTCTGATTATCGATGACGCCTATGATGCCGATCAGCATGGGGAATATTTCAAGAAGCTGGCCGAATACGTTTGTGATGGCCTGCACAAGGTCGGATATGTCTATTGCCCCGGCGAGATGATGGCAAAGATCGATGAATGGCGTCAGCCGGTTCGCACCTGGCAGAAGTATTTCAACCAATGGATCGAACAGCCTGAACCAAAGTCCCTGATGTATTGCTCCGTCTGGTTTGACCTGCGCCCGGTTCATGGCACGAAAAGCCTGTTTGATGAATTACATCGCATGATTGTTTCAAAGGCCAAAGACAACCGTATCTTTCAGGCCTATATGGTGGGCAATGCCCTGACCCATCACGTACCGCTCGGGTTCTTTAAAAACTTCGTGATGATTCGCGGCGGCGAGCATGACAAGACACTGGACCTTAAGCATAACGGGGTCGTACCGATTGTTGATCTGGCCCGCATCCATGCTCTGGCCAACGGGGTGGAATCCGTGAACACCTACGAGCGCCTCAATGCGGTCAAAGCATTCCCGTCCATCAGCAATCAAGGCGCATCAGATCTTCTTGATGCCTTTGAATTCATCAGCATCACGCGCCTTAAACATCAGGTCCGCCAGATCCGGCGCGGCGAAACCCCCGATAATTTTCTACAACCCGAAAGTTTGTCAGCCTTTGAGCGCAGCCACCTGAAAGATGCCTTTTCGGTGATCAAGAACCTTCAGGGTGCCCTTGAGCACGCCTTTGGCAAAAGCGGGACATAAACCCTATGGGATTGCGCGAAAAGATCCTTGATAGCCGCCTGTATCGTGATTTCATTCAACGCAAGGCAACCGGGCCTTTGCGAACCTATTACGATGTGCCGCCTGCCGATCCCGAAAGGTCGGTGATGGAAACAGAGTTCATCGCCCTTGATCTTGAAACGACCGGCTTTGATCCCAAAAAGGACGAAATCGTTAGCCTCGGCTGGGTGATCATTCGCCAGCTTTCTGTCGATTTTTCCAGTTGTGAACATATTCTTGTGCGACCGAGCAAGGAACTTAGCGAAAGCTCGGTCGTGGTGCACCGGATCTTTGACAGTGACGTCGCCGACGCCCCCGATATCGGAAGCGCCCTTGAACATCTGTTACCCCAAATGGCTGGCCGGGTGTTAATTTCCCACCATGCGCCGATTGAACTGGGTTTTCTTGGTCAGGCGTGCAAACGCTGCTTTGGGGCTCCGCTGCAAATTCCGACAGTCGATACACTGGTTCTGGCATTACGCGATATACGGCGCAGCGGCGAACCGATGAAGGCCGGCGCCCTCAGACTTGATACCTTGCGCCGAAATCACAACTTGCCGCCCTTCCGGGCGCATAATGCGCTTTCTGATGCCATCGCGGCCTCGGGCCTGTTTCTGGCCCAGATCGCCAAGCGTGATCCGAAAGGCGAACTTGAGCTAGACCGGATACTGCGCTAATCGGTTATCAGGGTTCAACAACCCCCATCAACAATAACAGAAATTTGGGAGCCACCCCCGCATGTACGTCTTTATCTTCACGACCGTTGTCGTCGGGTTTGCATCGGCTGGTGTGGTGATGTTGCTGTTCCGGCTTTGGGGCCGCAAAGCCCCGAAATATGTCATTCCCTTTATCGCCGCAATTGCAATGTTTGGCTATATGATCTGGGATGAATACACATGGTTTGATCGCTACGAAGCACGTCTTCCCCAGACCATCAGCGTCATTCAAACCTTCACCGACGAAAACATCTTCGCGCCGTGGACACTGGTTTCCGCGCCCACCAATCGCTTTACTGCGATTGATCACGACAAACTTGTTTCCAATCCCGAAAACCCGGATGAAAAACGGGTCATGACGTTGCTACTGCGCAAGGGCGGTGAAACCCTTGCCCTGACCCATCTTGTCGATTGTGCACAGGGACGGCGCGGCTACATCACACCTGAAACTGCGCTTGATGAAAACGGCTTTCCGACAAATATGGATGAATGGTTCAATATGGATGCAGATGATCCGCTGCGTGCGGCTGTCTGCTCTTAATTGAAACTTTCACCTGAACTTGCGATCTTTGGCCCGCCATTCGGCGGGCCTTGCCGTTTAAATGCGATTTATGTGAACCACTTCGGGCATCCCTTTGATTAAGGGTGATTTTCGCTATAGTGATAAGCAATGCTCGCATTCACAGGCGCTTACGAACACCATGGCCCACGCCCATTGCAAACTGTTTCGTTCATTTGCTTTCCTTCTGATCGCTACTGTCGCGATTGGCAGCATGTCGCCAATAGCCAAGGCGCGCGACATTACCGTATTTGCAGCTGCCAGCCTTACCGACGCCATTGAAACTGCGGCCCGCACATATGAACGCGAAACAGGTGATAAAATCCGCCTGTCACTTGCCAGTTCATCGACACTGGCCCGGCAGATATCGGCAGGTGCCCCAGCCGATATCTTTATTTCTGCCAACGGAAGATGGATGGACTGGCTTGAAGGTCAGGATCTGATCACCCCCAATAGCCGTTATGACCTGCTGGCAAATCGGCTGGTACTTATTGCACCAACAAACAGCACCCTGGCCCCGCTTGACATAAATGCAACCACCGACCTGATATCACTAGTCGGACCGGATGACCGTATTGCAGTTGGTGACCCGGACCATGTCCCGGCAGGGATTTATGCCAAACAGGCACTGACTTCCCTGGGGAAATGGGAAACCATCAATCCGAGGCTGGCCCGTGCCGACAATGTTCGCGCTGCTCTGGTACTTGTCGAACGCGGCGAGGCACCGCTCGGTATTGTCTATCAGACCGATGCCCGAATTTCAGACAAGGTCAAAATCATTGGTACATTCCCAGAAAACAGCCACCCGGCGATCACCTATCCGATTGCGTCGATCACCGGTCATGCCAAAGCCAGGGCAATAAAATTCCTGCTGTGGCTTTTGGGGGATGACGGGGGCCGGATTTTTACCGACTATGGCTTTGAACCCCTTGCAACAATGCAGGCTACTGTGCCCGAACAATGATCAGTTTGACCCCCGCCGAAATTGAGGCACTTCTTCTAAGCTTGCGCATCTCTGGCGTCGCTGTTGCGTGCGCCCTTCCCTTTGCGATTATTGTCGCAACCGCGCTTGCCCTTGGTCGTTTTCCTGGGCGCTTTATACTGGATGCCATTGTGCACCTACCGCTGATCCTTCCGCCCGTTGTGATGGGCTATTTGTTGTTGATCGCGATGGGCACCCGTGCGCCCCTGGGGGCGTGGCTGTATGAAACCTTTGACCTGCGCTTTGTCTTTAGCTGGACAGGGGCGGCACTGGCATCTGCCATCGTCAGCTTCCCGTTTCAGGTTCGCGCCATCCGGCTGAGCCTTGAGAACGTCAATCACGGTCTTTATCAGGCGGCCGAAACGTTGGGGGCAGGACCGATTGACAGGTTCTTCTCATTAACCCTGCCCTTGGCACTTCCGGGCATCATTGCCGGTGCGATTACGGCCTTTGCCGCAAGCCTTGGAGAATTCGGTGCCATCATAACGTTTGTATCCAACATTCCGGGCGAAACCCGCACCTTGCCGCTTGCGATCTATACCGCGATCCAGACACCGGGCGGCGAACTGGCGGCAGCAAGGCTCGCAGCCCTTTCAATCGGTCTTGCCTTTACCGGGTTGCTTCTTTCCGAACTGGCGCTCCGCCGTATCCGCAAGAGGGCCGCGTCATGAGCATCGGTGTCAATGTTGAACATGATTTCAGGAATTTCCGGCTCGCGGCCGAATTCAACATTCCGGAACCGGGTATCACAGCCCTGTTTGGCCCATCAGGCAGCGGCAAAACGACGCTTGTCAACATGATTGCCGGTCTGGTTCGACCCGACCGCGGTCATATCCAGATCAACGATCATGTCCTGTTTGAACATTCGCGCGGCATCAACGTGCCAGTTCGCGAACGCCGGGTTGGCTGCGTGTTTCAGGATAACCGCCTGTTTCCGCACAAATCGGTGCGCGACAACCTGTTTTACGGCGCACGCCGCAACCCCCTCAAACTGCCGCAGGACGAACAGCAGGCCATCCTTGCGATGCTTGATATCGCGGACCTGATGGACCGTCGCCCCAACCTTTTGTCTGGCGGGGAAAAACAACGCGTTGCACTTGGCCGTGCGCTTTTGTCTAATCCGGATGTATTGCTGCTTGATGAACCGCTTTCGGCCCTTGATCACGCCCGCAAGCAGGAAATACTGCCTTATCTCGAATGGTTGCGTGATCATCGCAAGATACCGATCCTTTATGTTACGCACGCCATTGACGAAGTCGCCCGTCTTGCCGACCACATGGTGGTGATCGATCAGGGCAAAACGCTTGCTACAGGATCGGTGTTCGAGATGCTGGGACGCACGGACCTGCCTCCACTTGCCGGGCGCTTTGATGCCGGAACCGTCCTGCCCGCCCGGATCGTAAGCCGCGATCCCAAGGCCGAGGTCAGCTTCCTTGAATGCGGCGAGCAGCGCCTTGTTGTGCCCTATTTGGGGCGCCCGACAACCGATCAGGTCCGCCTGCATGTGCGCGCACGCGACGTCATGATTGCCCGCACCCCGCCACGCGACATCAGTGCGAACAACATCATCCCGGTTACCATCACAAAAATCAGTGACGAACCCGGTGATACCATCGACGTCACCATGTGCTTTGGTCAGGATGCCGACGCCACACTACTGGCCGAAACCAGCGGGCGTCCGAAGATCCATGCCCGGATCACGAAATGGTCGGGGTCTCGCCTGAAGCTGCAACCCCATCAAAAGGTGTTTGCCGTAATCAAGTCCGTCACGGTCAATGGGCAGTTGCGTGACCGCTAGGCGGGCTTGATCAATACCGACCAGTATTCAGACAAGGCACGCATCCCCGTCGATGCTCCCAACCGGGGTTGCATCAGACCTTATGGATGATGATAGGCGTTGGGTGCATGCCAATCCCACTTTTCCTGCAAGGCCGGGTCGGTTTCATAAATCTCGACCTTCAGCGGATAACATGCGGCTTCATCACTTGAATGCCCGGTGCTGCAATCCCCGCCCGGACAGGTAGACAGATTGCCAAGCAGGTCAATTTCGGCAAACATTTCAATATAGTCCCCCGGACGTACCGGGCTTGCTTTCATGAAATACTGATGAGTGTCCTTGGTGAAACCGGTACACATGAAAACATTGAGCACATCATGCACATAGTGATCGGCTTCTTGCATCGACATGCCTGTTTCAGCGCTTAGCGCACGACACAGGTTGGAATGACAGCAATGGTGATAATCCTGCCCTGAGAGCAAACGGTTGGTGAATGGATCACACCGGGTCCCGATAACGTCATGCACACTGCCACCATCATCATCAAAGCCATACCAGTCCAATGTGTCTTCACTGATCAGCGCCATTGAGCGCAGATACGGCATGTTTGACCATAAGCGGTCACCGGTTGTCACATGGGTCCGGTGCAAAGCACGCGTCTTGCCACTAAAGAACCGTTCCTGAAGGTTATCGGCATTCCAAAGGTTCAGGTCCCCGACCTGGGGCCCATCAACACTGACGATGCGAAAGAAATGCCCCTTGGGCACGCGAAACGTTCGCGCGTCACGCGGCGGAACGATGACTTCCTCGGACTTTTTCATTGATGCCTTAAACTCGGCCAACGTCGCGAAGTCCGGTTCGGGCAGAGTACCATTGGGATACACCACCACAGGCTTCACGGCACGGCGTGCATCGGCGTCAGCGGGGGCGGGATGTTGGGACTTGAAAGTCATGTCTTGGCCTTCATCAGGGGAAACGAATTCGCAACAGGATGGCACAGTGCCATCATCTGACAAGCGTGTTTATTCTTGCCAATAGGCCAAGAAATACTTACCCATAATCTATGAAGGATATCCCGCCACTTTCGCATATCCCGGCTTTTGAGGCTGCGGCACGATTTGAAAGTTTCGTCCGCGCCGCCAAGGCCCTTGGCATTACGTCAACGGCGGTCAGCCAGCATGTTCGGGCCCTTGAAGACTGGCTTGGCACATCTCTTTTTATCCGCAAGGCACGTGGCGTACAACTGACCAGACAGGGCCAACAGTTTGCCAGTTCCTGCCACATTGCGATCCGCGAAATCAAAGATGCTGCCGCACGGGTTTCCCCGCAAAAGACCAAACGCAAAGTTAGTCTTGCCTGCCAACCCTCTGTCGTTTCGCTTTGGCTGACAAACCGGCTTCCCGATTTTATGGAACGATATCCGGAAATTCAGGTTTCGATTGTCTATCCGTTTGGGGCTACCACGCCCGAGGAAGTCGGGGCAGATCTTTTGATCCGCCATGGCAAGACACCAGAACAGTCTGCGGAAAAACTTCTAAGCGCTGCGACCCGCCCGACCTGTGCGAAATCTTATCTCGAAAAGGCCGGGCCGTTTGCCGGTCCCGATGCCCTTATGGGTGCACGATTGCTGCATGATGAAACCGAAGATGCGTGGCGGTCCTGGTTTCGCAAGCATGGTCTTGAGCTGTCAGGTGATAGCGCGCCCGTGTTTGGTGACTTCAACCTTCTGATCAGCTCCATACAAGCAGGTCATGGCATCGGTCTTTGCCCGACCTCACTGATCGAAAGCGATATCGCGACCGGCAATCTCGTTGTGCTGTCAGAAAACGCTGCCGACACCGATAAGCATTACTGGCTGATCGGGGCACATACCCTGTCACCTGATGCAGAATTACTGCGGCAATGGCTGCGCGATCAGGTCCCTGCCTGACCCAGAACGCCAGTCATATAATTGGCGTGATCAGTTCGCCGCGTTCGTCCCAGGCATTGAGATTATCAACAACCAGTTGCGCCATCGCATCACGGGTTTCCACCGTTCCACTTGCCAGATGCGGATAGAGCACAACATTGTCGAGCTTGGAAAATGCCGGATCAATGTTTGGTTCGCCCTCAAAAACATCAAGCCCCGCACCGGCAATCAATCGACGCTGCAAAGCCCTGATCAAAGCGGGTTCATCAATCACCGATCCACGCGCGATATTGATAATGACCCCGTCTTTGCCAAGGGCATCAAGCACCAGTTGATCCACAATTCCATTGGTCGCAGCCCCACCGGGACAGGCCAGCACCAGAATATCGGACCATTCCGCCAAGGCACCTAGTTGATCAAAGAACCGATAATCGACGTCCTTTTTGCTCCGCCCGAAATAGCCGACTTCCAAGCCACTTGGCACCGCGCGTGACGCAATTGCCTGTCCAATACGGCCCAACCCGACAATGCCAAGTTTCTTGCCACGAACGGTTCTGGTCAGCACCATCGGGCCGTTTGCAGCCCACATTCCACTGCGCACCCAGTTATCCCCGGCAATCAGCCGTCGCATGGTGGCATGCATCAACATGATTGCCGTATCGGCGACATCGTCAGTCAAGATATCAGGCGTCGTTGAAACGCGAATGCCGCGGTCACGAAGTGCCTTAAGATCAAAGACATCATGCCCGACGCCAAAACTTGTTATCACCTCAAGATTTGGCAATTGGGCCAATAAATCCGCGGGCACACCAAAGCGTGCCGATGTCACAACCGCCCGGATCTGTGCGCCCATTTCATCAAGGAACGCCTGCTTGTCATCAAGAAGGTCATATCGATGGAAGTCATGACGTTCCGCCATCAGACGCGTATAAGCAGGGCGAATATCAAGAAGGGCAAGCACGGAACGGATCATGGAGGGCGTCTTTCAGTGGCGGAAGGTGCCCCAAAGACTAGCGATCTCAATCACCTGAGACAAGCTGATCCAAAGCTTCAATGCGTCAGGTGGCCCAACTCAACTCAGTCAAGTTGTCCGAATCAGCTGGGGCGGAGTTGGCAATCACCCAAACCCCGCCCCGACCTGATTTATTCCGCTGCGAATTCCTTGCAGCCAGTACACAGCAAATCGATGATGTGCATTGCAAAGGACCGCCAGATATCCATGCGGAAACTTTGTTCCGCGTCACGCCACAGCACCACCGTGACACCGTCAATCACCGTGCGGCAACCGCCGCCGACCGGGATGCGGTCGATATCACGCGGGCAACCGATGGTTAGCAGTTCTGCTGCACGGTCGCCTTCGATCCGAACCGTGATTTCACGGGCGGAAACCTCGGTCAGGCTGTGGGTGGCCGATGCATAGATGTCGGCACAGGCCGAAACCAGGGTATCGGTATCGTCCGGCTTGGCGATGATCATCCATTCATCCGGACCAAGGCAGATGGCCTCTGTCGTGCCGCTGGCCGCACGTTCACCAACCGTGGTTGGCAGATCGACACCAAGAGCCTTTGCCACAGCCGGTATGTTGGCTGCACGCAGACGCAACGAGAAGCGGGCAACCGGTGCCATAAGGGTCAGCTTGACCGGCCCGGAAGCAACGATCGGACCCGGCGTAAATGCGTGTGTAAGTACCGTCATTTTTCTGTTCCCCGCCTAAAGTTTCAACCGTGCACCTTCGGGATCGTAGAATACGGTCCCGGTGACTGTCGCCTTGATCACACGATCTGGCATCGGAATGTAAATGGTTTCACCCATACGATTGAAACCGTCCTCAAGCAGCGCCATGGCAATCGGGCGACCTGCCGCATCGCTGTGGTAGCTTGATGTCACATGGCCGACCATCTTCATCGGCTTGGGCTGGTTCGGATCAAGAACGATCTGCGCCCCTTCCTCAAGCTTGGTTTTGCCATCTTCGGTCAGAAGACCAATCAACTGCTTGCGGCCCTCGGCAACCAGGTCCGGACGCGCCAGACCGCGCTTGCCAACGAAGTCTGGTTTC
>NZ_DBGS01000125.1:0-3599 GCF_002295455.1 Thalassospira sp. UBA848
GATGAACTGGGCGATCTGCCGCTGACCGGCTTTTATGGCAATGGCGAAATCTGCAATGACCGCTTCTATGGATATACCGGGGTTCTGACCCTGTTTATCTAGGTCCTGACGCCAGAGCCGCCTCATACCCCGTCACAATAAATTTGCCCGCCAACGGTTTCATCGCGCGGCCAAGCGGATATATTCATACCATTGCAAAATCATGTGCCGCCCCGATTCAGCGGTTCTGGCGGCACAAAACAGGGGAATTTCATATGGAATATCGTCGACTGGGGCGTACTGATATTGATGTCAGTGTGATTTGTCTGGGCACCATGACCTGGGGCCAGCAGAACACGCAAGACGAAGCTTTCGAACAGCTTGATTACGCCACTGCCAACGAAATCAATTTCATCGACACAGCCGAAATGTATCCGGTCCCGGCGATGGAAGAGACCTTTACCAAAACCGAAACCATCATTGGTAACTGGCTTGAAAAGCGCGGCCGTCGTGATGATCTGGTGATTGCCACCAAGGTCGTCGGTCCGGCGGATCGTTTCCCGTATGTGCGCGGTGGGCCGCGTCTGACCCGCGGGCAAATCTTTGAGGCGATTGACGCATCGCTTGCGCGCCTGAAAACCGATTATGTCGATCTTTATCAGCTTCACTGGCCGGATCGGAATTCCAACTTCTTCTCCAAGCTGGGCTATACCCATGACGCGGAAGAACAATTCACCCCGATCGAGGAAACCCTTGGCGCCCTTGATGAGCTGGTCAAGGCTGGCAAGGTCCGCCATATCGGTTTGTCGAATGAAAGCCCTTGGGGCCTGATGAAGTTCCTTGAGCTGGCCGAAAAGAATGGCTGGCCGCGGGTGGTCTCTGTTCAGAACCCCTACAGCCTTCTGACCCGGCAATATGAAGTCGGTCTGGCCGAATGTTCGATCCGCGAAGATGCCGGTCTTTTGGCCTATTCGCCGCTGGGCGGTGGGGCGCTGTCGGGCAAATATTTGGGCGGTGCGCGTCCCGAAGGTGCGCGTTCCTCTGTCTGGCCCCAGTATTTCGGGCGCTATCTGACCGAAAACGGGGTCAAGGCAACCGAAGCCTATGTGAAGCTTGCCAAGGATAACGGCCTTGATCCGGCACAGATGGCGCTGGCCTATGTCAATTCGCGCCCGTTCCTGACCTCGAACATCATTGGCGCGACCAGCATGGAACAGCTCAAATCCAATATTGGATCCGCCAAAATCACCCTGTCGGACACTGTTCTCGAAGAAATCGAAAACATTCACAAAATCTATACCTATCCCTGCCCGTAAGGAACTGAAGGGATATCCTTGGCGGCAACGTCACAGGATGGTCAGATTTTGACCCCAAACTTGGGAGATGCGGCGCGGTAATCCATGCCTCGCCGTATCCCTCACCACCGAGACGGAGGCGACCCATGGTTAAGCGTATCAACGGCAAGGAAGCTGATCTCGGGGATATGACGGTCCGCCGCATTTTACCTCACCGCGAGGTACGTTCTGTCGGTCCGTTTGTGTTTTTTGATCACATGGGCCCGGTAAAGTTCGAGCCCGGCCACGGTGTTGATGTCCCCCCGCATCCGCATATCGGCTTGGCCACCGTCACCTATCTGTTCAATGGTGCGATCCTCCATCACGACAGTCTGGGCAGCAATATCGAAATCACCCCGGGTGATCTCAACTGGATGCATGCGGGCCGGGGTATTACCCATTCCGAACGCGAAACCGAGATCGTGCGCAATTCGGTTCATGCCCTTCATGGCTTGCAGCTTTGGGTTGCCCTTCCCGAAGAGGACGAGGAATCCGATCCCGCCTTTTATCATGTACCGAAGGATGATCTTCCAATCATCGAGGATGCCGGGCTTCATATGCGCCTGATCGCGGGCGAAGCCTTTGGCAAAACTGCCCCGGTGCCGGTCAAGTCCAAGCTCTATTACCTGGATGTCGCCATTGACGAAGGCGCGCAGCTTGTCCTGCCTGGCGAAAATCAGGAAGGGGCGATTTATGTTGTATCCGGCACGCTAATGGTCGACGGCGAAAGTCACGAACCACAAAGCCTTCTATATGTCGCGCCCGAAGAAATCCCCGATATCGTCGCCAAAACCGATTGTCGTGTGATGTTGCTCGGCGGGTTGCCGCTTGGCAAACGTCACATCTGGTGGAACTTTGTTTCCAGCAGCAAGGACCGGATTGAGGCGGCCAAGTCTGACTGGGCGGCGGGCAATTTCCCGCAAATCGATGGTGAAGACGACGCTTTGCCGCTGCCTGCGCGCTCGACCGGATAATATCCATATACTATTCCTTCTTGAGCCGCTTTTGACCCACCCCCGAACTATAATTGGATTGAAGACATGCGTTTGTTTGTTGGTGTGGAAATTCCCCACGATATTGCGGTCGAACTTTATCCGCTGGGGCGTGCAATCAAGGGGCTTGATCCCCAGACCCCGGAAAACATGCACATCACCCTGAAATTCATCGGTAATGTCGATCCGGGGCTGGCAGGCGAGATTGACAAGGCCCTCTCGCAGGTCAAATTCGACCCCTTTGATTTGCAGGTATCCGGACTTGATATGTTTGCATCCAACCGCAAGGTCCGCATTTTCTGGGCCGGGGTAAAGGATCAACCGGCGTTGCACACGCTTGCCAATCGGGTGGAAAATGCGCTTCTCGCACTTGAAGAATGCCCGGATATGGATATGCGAAAATTCACCCCGCATATCACGCTGGGCCGCAATCGCGATGCCGCGCGGGCTTCCATCGAACAGGCGATTGTCGATCATGGGGATGTGACCTCGCGGGTGTTCACCGTTGATCGTTTCTGCTTGTATGAAAGCCATTCAACAACGGATGGTCCGGAATTTCGCGTGATTGCCGCCTATGATGGCAAGGATGGCCCGCTTCCTGAACCAGACCTCTCAGAGGCCTTCGCAACAGAGGATTTTCAATGAAACTAGGCTTTATCGGAACCGGCGCAATCAGCGATGCGGTCATTCGCGGTCTTTTGACATCTGACTATCCGGTGTCCGAAATCATCGTTTCACGCCGAAGCGCGCATATCTCCGCAAAGCTCGCCACCGACTTTGACCGGGTGCGGGTCGAAAACGATAATCAGGCGATCATTGATCAGTCCGATATGATCTTTCTTGCGGTTCTGCCACAGATTGCCGGTGATGTTCTCTCAACGCTGCGCGTGCCCGATGACAAACAGATTGTCAGCCTGATCGCCACCATCCCGCTTGCCGACCTTAAGCTTTGGCTTGGCACCAACGCACAATGTGATCGTGCCATCCCCCTGCCACCGGTCGAACATCATGCCTGTGTCACGGCGGTCTATCCCGGTTCGCCCGATGTCATGGCCCTGTTTGAAAAACTCGGCGGGGCGGTGGCGGCCGAAACCATCGGTGCTTTTGATGGCTACGCGACGGGAAGTGCCCTGATGGCGACCTATTTCACCGTGCTTGAAAGTGCAGCACAATGGATGGTTAAACAGGGATCCGACTATGCCGATGCCAGGCGTTACCTTGCCGCCCTGTTTTCCGGCCTTGCCGGGAACACTGACAAATCCCCCGATCAAAGCTTCGCCGATCTTTATGAAGG
>NZ_DBGS01000125.1:3991-9211 GCF_002295455.1 Thalassospira sp. UBA848
GCCCTTGATGAAGTCTTTGCCCGGATCAAGGCGTCGTCAAGCAGTTAGCGACCGGGAATGTGCACTTTACACACTTTTGATTGACAAGGAGCATGTCAGTGTGTAAAGTGCACACATAAAGACTCGCAAGAAGTTCGAGTGGAAAGCCGTGAGTCATCAAGGGTTGTCAGAGAGGGTAATCGCTATGGGTTTTGTAGGGCCAAGCAATAAACTGGGTAGTAAACAATATGACTATACCGAGCAGAGAGATCGTTTCCGCTCTGTTAAAGCATGGCTGGGAACACGTCAGGACAGAAAGTAGTCACTGGCATTTTAAGAAAGAAGGAAACTCTAACTTGTTAACGGTGGTGCATCCCCGCAAGGATAATCCTATTCGTTATATCAAGAAGTTGGAGAAGCTTTCTGGGGTGCCACTCCTGTAATTGGCGCTTCGAAATTGGGGGGAGAGGCGCCTAAGCGCTTCTCTTTCCGCCTCTAAACACAACTTAACGGAAATGTGCAGGCCCCAGAATGCACATTTCATCAAAGGGAAATATGACATGGAACGCAACTACGCCGCGTTCATCCTTAAAGACAGCGATGGTTACACCGTTGTCTTTCCGGATTTGCCTGGTTGCATGTCTGCTGCTTCGACATTCGATGAAGCATACAATAATGCTCGCGAAGTGCTTCCGGCCTATCTGGATACGATGCGCGCCGAAAACATGGATATTCCAGAACCCACACCGTTCGAGAATGCCGTAGCTGACCCTGAAGACACCGACGCTGTTGTCGGTAAACTTCTGGTTCCGGCTAAAATGCCGGGTCATATGGTCAGAACTAATATCACGATTGATTCCTACCTTTTGGAAGCGATCGATAGAATTACGACAAACCGTTCCGCGTTCTTCAATGAGCTTGCGGAACAGGAAGTTAAACGCCGGATTACGGCGTAAAATAAAGCCCCTTAAAGTTTGCATGCAAAGCCCGCGTCACAATTGACGCGGGCTTTTTAGTATTCGTCGTGTAACGACTAGTATTCGCCAATTACGCCGCTTCAGCCTTGTTCTGATACCCCACTGTCAGGCGTTGCTGCCCGCCATTGCCAGCGTCAATCAGATCAACCATCGCATAGCCGAAATCGGCATAGGAAATCCGGGCAACCCCGTCGTGATCGGGGATCAGTGTATCGGTGCCGCGCACATATTGTCCGGTCAGCGGCCCCTCGATCAGCATCGCCGGCGGGCGCAGGCAGGTCCATTGCACATCGTCATACTGATCAAACAGCGCATCCTGCTTCGCACAGGCCTCGGCAATCGGGCGGACGGCATCGGGCAGGAAGTCCGGCGCGCTCAGGACCGTATGCTCGCTGTTATCGGCCAGTTTCAGGCTCGCGGCCCCACCGGTCAGGTAAATCGGGGCTTTGGTTTGACGTGCCGCGTCCAGCAAAACCCGGCTCATCTCAACCAGCAAACTTTCTGATCCGCTGATCGGGCGAAGTGCGCAGACCGCCACATCATGGCTTGCCATCAGCTCGGCAACGCGGTCCGGCTTGGCCAGCACATCAACGCTTTCGCGCGCGACGCTATCAGGCACATCGGCCAGTTTGTGGATATTGCGCGCAATCGCTGTGACGCTATGGCCGCGTTTTAGGGCTTCGTGCAGGGTGGCGGTACCGACATCACCGGTGGCGCCAAACAGGACAATCTTCATCGGAAGTTTCCTTTATATATGTGTGGGGCGTTGTGTTTTTATGTGGTGCGCGGGGCAGGTTCGTTGATCGCGGCTGGTGCTGGTTCAGCCACTGGTGCAGGCGCAGGACGCGCTGCCCGCTGACCCAGCCAGATACTGACCAGCACCACAATCACGCCTGCCATCTGAAGCGGGCTCAGGGCCTCGCCCAGGATGATCCAGCCCAGCAAAACCGCACTGGTCGGGCTCAAAAAGCCAAAGCTTGTCACCGTCGTCGGGCCAAGGCGTGCGATCCCGCGGAACCACAGGTAATAGGTCAGGGCCGCCCCGATCAGACCGAGCCACACCAGACCGGCCAGATTGGTTACGGTCGGGACCGGGAGGCCGGGCTCAAGGATCAGGGCTACCGGGATCATCAGGATCCCGCCCGCGGTTAATTGCCAGGCGGCAAAGGTCAGCGGTGATACTGGCGGCTGCCATTTGCGGGTCATCACCGTACCGGCTGCCATGGATGCCGCACCAAAAAGGGCGGCGGCAATGCCAATCGGATCAAGGCTGCTTGTCGGGCCAAGCACAAGCATCGCGACCCCGATCAATCCCGAAATTGCCGCGATAACACCCAGAATCGTAATGCCCGATCCAAGGGCGAAGCGGGCCAAAAACAGCACCAGCAGTGGCTGAATCGCGCCAAGTGTTGCTGCCACCCCGCCGGGCAGACGATAGGCTGCGACAAACAGCATCGACCAGAACACTGCGAAATTAAGCGCACCCAGAATAAATACCCGTGTGCGCCAGCCGGCGGGTGGCAATTGGCGGACTACAAGCAACAAAATCAGACCGGCAGGCAGCGCGCGCAAAAGGGCGACGGTCAGCGGAAAGCCATCGGGCAGCATTTCCGTGGTGACGATATAGCTACTGCCCCAAATGATCGGGGCAAGTGCGGTGAGGCATAAATCAGTTGTTCGGTTCATGGTGGCATCTCCATTTATCTTGACATCAAGATATATTCAGAAATCTTGACGTCAAGATAAAATTTCGGCAAGAGCTAGAAAGATGTTAATTCCTCCTGCGGATTTGCGTCGCGTATCCGCACAATTCCGGGCGACCGGAACGATCATGTGAATAGTTTGGACCCTGACCATGGATAAAGTTGATCGCATTCTTGCGCAGTGGCGTCGTGAAAGGCCTGACCTTGATGTCACCCAAATGGGTGTCATTGGTCGGATAGGTCATCTGCGCAGCCATTTGAGTGCTGCACATGAACGTGTTTTCAAAAAATACGATCTGTCACTGGCAAGTTTTGATGTTCTGGCAACCTTGCGTCGGTCCGGCCCGCCCTATGCGCTTAGCCCGTCAGAACTCATTGACTGGACCATGGTGACATCGGGCACCATGACCAACCGCCTTGATCGGCTGGAAAAGGCCGGGCTGATTACCCGTCAACGCAACCCCGAAGATGGTCGCGGCTTTGTCATTGCCCTGACTGACAAGGGGTTTGAGCTGATCGACGCTGCCGTTACAGAACATGTCGCCAACCAGCATCAGATACTCGAAGCACTAAACCCCGAAGAGCTCGACCAGCTTGACGGGCTCTTGCGCAAATGGCTGGCTGCGATGAATGCGGCCGGGGATTCAGAAAACAGCTAGATCAGTCATAAAAGACACCCGGGCTCAAAAGCTCAAAGCCCGCGATTTCAAACTCATACATGCCCGACCCATCGGCCTTTTCGGCCCGGGCGATCAGCTTGCCATCCGCATTGCGAAAGACTGCGTGCGCTGTATGCAGGGCGCGGTAACAGTGGCTGCCGTCAGGATAAAGGTACTTGATCATCATGCCTCCGTGCAAAAGGACATCATGAACAAATCCCCCTGACAGCCTGCTGTCAGGAGCCCCGCCAAAGACATTGTATGTCTGAGTATTGCTGGCGCCACATTCGGGGGGCAGCTGGTCGTTTTGTATGCTTGGAAGAATGCTTTCTGGTCAATGGCAGAGAGGAGGGGATTCGAACCCCTGAGGGGCTTACACCCCAACACGCTTTCCAGGCGTGCGCCTTAAACCACTCGGCCACCTCTCCACATGCGATCTTTGATATATCGCGAAAGCGGGCGGACATTAGCCGAGACGCCCGCGCTTGACAAGGCCCAATAAGCCTCTTTTTTTACTTTGCTGAAATCGCCGCAAATGGGCCTGTGGCGCGGGGTGTTTACCTACGGTTTAACCGCCTGAAACCTTTGGCAATGAAGGGGTTGCCATAATCTTTACTTCTTGTTGATGTCTCATCCGTAAGGTTTGAGGTCAGGATTTCCAATCGCTGTGTCGGCCGGGGTACGTCATGTGCCCCTTTACGGCGGCGGCAAAGACCCGTTAGGGTTCGGGTGTTTTTTGCTAATATACCGACCCTGACAGGTAGTTTGGAGAGGATAATGTGGTTTTTCCGGGCGTTGGGATGGATCCTGTTATTTGCCAGCATCGCCGTGCTGGTTGATGATTCCATCACCGCGCTTCAGACAGGCAGTTTTCGACTGGTCGCCGCAGGCGAGCTCTGGTATCGCCTTGATGCTGGCAGCCTCAACCTGCTGCAATCGGTCGTTCAGCGCTATATCTCTGTGTGGGTGTGGGACACGATCTTTGTGCCTGTCCTCCTTGCGCCAGCACTTGTCGTCCTGTTTGTGCCATCCGCGATCCTTCTTCTGCTGACCCGCAAACGCAAGCGTCAGCGCATTTTCTGATATACGGCTTTCCCGATTGATCGATCCGTCATTTGCGTGGCGGGTTTAGTCCTTTGTCGCCTTGTCTGCAGCGGGCCCAACCGCCAAACTGCCCGAAACCAACACAACAACAGGCAGGAAAATCGGCATGAAGGCGTGGATCTGCGACGCATTTGGCGAAGAACCGCAATGGCGTGATGTGCCCGATCCGGTGGTGCAACCCGGTCAGGTTCTGATCGATGTCGCAGCCTGCGGTGTCAATTTCGCCGATACCCTGATCTTGCAGGGCAAATATCAAAAGCGCCCCAGCGGCCCTTTTTCTCCGGGCTTTGAAGTCAGTGGGACCGTGCGCGCCATTGGGGATGGCGTGACCAATGTTAAACCCGGCGATGCGGTGATGGCGATGCCCGACTGGGGTGGTTACGCCGAAATGGTTATTGCCGATGCCAGTCTTGTCATCGCCTTGCCTGATGGTGTTGATGTCAACGATGCTGCTGCCTTTCAGATTGCCTATGGCACCAGCTGGTTTGCGCTGAAATATCGCGCAGACGTCAAGCCGGGCGAGATTGTTCTGGTTCATGGGGCAGCTGGCGGGGTTGGCCTGACCGCGGTTGAATGCGCCAAGCTTTTGGGCGCGACAGTTATTGCCACGGCGGGCGGTGCGGATAAATGCCAGATCGCTCGCGATCATGGCGCAGATCATGTCATTGACTACAAATCCGAAAATATCCGTGACCGGGTGCGTGAAATCACGGCCTCACTTGGGCAGCCCAAAGGCGCAGACGTGGTTTATGATCCGGTTGGTGGCGATGTCTTTGATCAAAGCCTGCGCTGTGTTGC
>NZ_DBGS01000125.1:9591-12731 GCF_002295455.1 Thalassospira sp. UBA848
AATATCCTGCTGGTCAAAAACGTTACCGCGATTGGCTTTTATTTTGGTGCCTATCTCGAACAGAACGCGGTTATTGCACAACAGGGCATGACAGAACTGCTGGATCGCCTGAAATCCGGGGAAATCCGCCCGATGATCTCTGCGGTGTATCGCCTTGAAGACGCAATGGACGCCTTGGCGTCGATCCGGGATCGTACCGCAACCGGCAAATTGGTGATTGATTGTCGTCCAAACAGGTAAATACGTGGATTTCCTTCATTAATTCGTTGGTATAGGATACTGGCGTCCCAACCACTTCGATGCCGGATTTCGCCGCAATGCCCGACGATAAAAACAGGCCCGATCACGTTCCGTCTTCTCAAAAGACGCGCGATCAGTATGAAAGCTATCCCTATCCGGAACGTAGTCCCGAGGATGAGGACAAACGCCTGATCACCGGATCACCGGGCAACTGGGACGAGGTTGTGCATTTCGTCTTTGGCGGGCGCGATCCATCCGCACAGACCAAAAGCGGCAAGATCAAAATTCTCGTCGCGGGTGGCGGGACTGGCGATGCGCTGGTTATGCTGGCCCAGCAGGCCCGTGATCGCAAGGCCAAGGCCGAGATCGTCTATATCGACCTTTCCGAAAGTTCGCGCGCCATTGCCGAAGCACGGATCAAACGTCGCAGTCTGGAAAAGAACGTCACCTTTGTGACCGGGTCCTTTGTGGATCTGGCCGCTGAATATGGTCCGTTTGACTATATCGATTGCTGCGGGGTGCTCCATCACCTGCCGGATCCAGATGCCGGGCTCAAGGCGCTTGCCGATGCGCTCAAACCCGATGGTGGCATGGGCTTGATGGTCTATGGCGAGTTGGGTCGTCAGGGCGTCTATCATATGCAGGAAATGATGGAACGCCTGAATGCAGAGGCCGGCGGATCCAAGCGCCTGAATTTCGGCAAGGCGCTGTTTAATTCGCTGCCCGGCACCAACTGGCTCAAGCGCAACCCGTTTGTTGGCGACCATATTCATGGTGGCGATGCCGGTTTCTATGACCTTTTGTTGCATCAACAGGATCGCGCCTATCGCGTCGATGAGGTCTTTGATTTTGTCGAGGCCGCCGGTCTGCGCCTGCAAAACTTTATCGAACCAATGCGCTATGACCCGACCACCTATTGTTCGCGCCATGATGTGCTTGATAGGGCGGTTCATGTGCCGTTTCGCGAACGCGCGGCTCTTGCCGAACTGATGGCGGGCAATATTACCAAGCACACCTTCTATGTCGTAAAGGCCAAGAACAAGGTCAAACCACCGGTGCCATCGCCGGAACTGATCCCGACCTTTACCCGTGTTGATGGTCCGTCGCTGGCGCGTTCGGTTGCCAAAACCGGCAATATCAAGATCACCTTTACCGGCCTTGCGGTCACCCGCACCATGCCGTCGGCCTCACCGGCTATTTTGTCGCGGATTGATGGCAAGCGCTCGATTGATGAAATCTACGCGATGTTCGATCCGAAGCCCGAAAAGTTCGAATTCAACGCGCAATTTGCGGTGATGTATTCGGTGCTCAATGCCGCAAACCTGATGTATTTGCGCTATCCCCCGAAAAAATAGCCCGGCACGTCTGCGATTTCTCGCCTGTGTTGGTGCAAAAAGAAATGCCGGTCACAAGGGGATGTGACCGGCATTTACATGCGCACTTTCCAACGGGGGGAGGCTGGAATTGCGCTCAGGGATCTTGGGTGCAGAGCCTTATTTAAGGCTGATGCCTTTCCACGCATCCATCAGGGCTTCGATCAGAACCTGAAGCGGGAAAGTAATTGCGCTGTGCAGCGGGGTTACATTGTTCTGCATGACAAAACACTCGGTTATGCGCTTTTGCGCGGGTTAAGCTTTCCAGAACGGCTTGGCCGCTTCGCGTTTTGCGTCGTAGACGGTCCAGCCGATATCACGCAGCATGTGGGCATCCATGTCTGCCAGTTTCTGGCGCAGGTCGTGGCGTTTGAACCAGGTGCGCGGCAGATCCAGCAGGCTGGTGGTATTGTGATGGCGACGGGTGGTGGCGAATGCGCCTGCGTCTTTGGTGATAGCAACCATTGTTCTAATCCTTTTAAAACGAGGCCTGCTCTCAACACTTCAGCGGCCCGTGCATCCATGATGCGTGTGTCTATACTCTCGTTAAACTCAGGGTTAATTGAAAAAAGGCTTGCGCTCAAACCACCTTTTGTCATCATGGCATGAGTTTTTATCATGCAAAGCAGCCGTCATGAAACGCCGTCCATTGCCGTTAAACGCGCTCAGGGCCTTCGAAGTGGCCGGAAGACTCGAAAGCTTCACCAAAGCGTCACATGAGCTTAACGTGACCCAAGGGGCTGTCAGCCGACAGGTGCAGCATCTCGAAGAAGTGCTCGGGCGGCAGCTTTTCGAACGCCACCACAGAAGCCTTCGGTTGACCCGTGCCGGGCGCAACCTTCTGGAATCACTGACGCCGGCCTTTGATGCCATGGAAGACGCGGTTGCCAAGGTCGAAGACCGTGCGGATGACACGCTGCTTTCCGTCACCGCCCCGCTGACATTTTCCATGCGCTGGATTGTGCCGCGTCTGGGGCGGTTTCAGATGGAATACCCCGATTTTCAGGTCCAGTTGGGCACCTATAACGATGATCTGGCCTCTGTTGATTTCAACGAGGTCGATATCGCCATCCGTTTTGCCGATCACGGCAACGAACAGCTTGTCCATGAATTCCTGACCGGCGAACGTCTGTTGCCGGTATGCCATCCCGACCTGGCCAAGCAACTTGAAACACCCGAAGACCTTGCCCGTGTCACATTGTTGCATTGCTCTGCCCAGCGTGAAGACTGGCGCATCTGGCTCGAAGGGACGGGGATCAAGGGCGTCGATGGTTCAAAGGGCCCGGTTTTCGCCACCCTTGATATGGCGATGGAGGCCGCGGCAAGTGGCTTTGGCGTGGTCATTTCCGATCCGGCGATGATCGGGGAATATGTTGTGACCAATCGATTGACTGTCCCGTTCGATTTGCCGGTTGATAGCCCCTATGCCTATTCGCTGAGTTATCCGCGTGGGCGACTGGAACGGCGCAAGGTCAAGGCGTTCCGTGATTGGTTGATGACCGAGATCAAGCTTGAAACCGGACGGCA
>NZ_DBGS01000043.1:0-3399 GCF_002295455.1 Thalassospira sp. UBA848
AGACCGGTCATCGGCTCCATGTTCCAGTCAGAAATCACGAGACTGAAAGGAGCCTCACGCAGCTTGCGAAGCGCCATGCTACCATCGGTCGCTTCTTCAATATTCGTAAAGTTGAGCTGCCGCAGAAGGTTACGGATGATACGCAACATGGTTTTGTAATCATCCACAATCAGGATCGGCATATTCGGATCGACGGCCATTCACAACTCCATCAGCTATCTGATCTCCCACCCTTGCCTACCATACTTCCGCATAGTGGCAAGGCCCCTAATAATCGTGATGTACATATTTAATATTGGTTAATCAAGATGTTTAACCCGCTATTAAATTGTTCATCACCTTGGCTCTTTTCAAAAAATTGTCCCGTCGATCACTCTTTCCCATTCGGACCGCGTGGTCAATCCTTTGAAGCTGTGTCGCTATTGCAGCGGCAACATATTGATATCTTGCTTGTAGGCCAACTCCGAGGTCAGCGCACGCGCACGATCCGGTGTCATTTCCGAAAGAACCGCAGCTGTATTGGCTTCGCGCATACCAAGGGCGACCTGCAAAAGGATATCCATATCAAGGTCGTTCCAGATGCGCGCGGCATCTTTCGGCTTCATTTTTTCGTAAACGCTGATCAGCTTCTTGATGCGATCATCTTCCTGGGCTTCCTTGGTCTCGACCAAATCTTCGATGGCCGATTTCAGGGATTTCATTTCTTCGATCTTGGCATCAATCCGCGCTTCGGCCGCCGCAATCAGGCTTTCGCGTTCGTCAAGACGCTGTTCCTTGCGATCAAGTTCGCCGCGACGCACCGAAAGGTTCTGCAGCAGGTCGATTTCTTCTTGCGTGAAAAGTGTTGGATCGCCACCGAGCATTGGCGGGACGGCAGCATCGCCGGTAACACCGTCAATCGGTTCACCTTCCATGGTGAGTCCTTCCGGGCTGTCGAGCCCCGGGTCACCATTTTCCGGTGTGGCGGCCTGTTCTGCTGCTGGATCACCTGTGGTTTCCGGTGCCTGCGCTTGTGCGATCTGCACCATGCTCACACCCGTTTTCGTTGCTGATACCCGTGCATCGGTATCATAGGAAAACAGGTTGACCACCCGCATCGACAGCACCATCACGCCGACCAAGACGACCAACGGCAGAATACGCACACCTGACATTCACACACCCAAGCATGTCGGCACAAAGTGCCCATGCTCCTTCTCACTTGATTTCTTTCTGTTCCAATGACGTTTCCAACGGAACAGGATCCTAGCCATTAGATAAAAAGAAAACTCATAATCTCAAGCCCACAAACGACGCAAAACGCGCCGTTCGCGGCCTCTTATCGTACTGACCGGAGTGCGGCCAGCAATTCACGTTCTGCCTCAGAGCGGCCGGCGTCTTCGTCCTTGTCATAGGGATCAGAAACATCGGCCCGACTGCCCTGCAAGCCACCACGCGCAGGTTCTTCACGGTCGTAACCCTCATCAACCGGCCCGTTTGATCCGCGCTCGATCTCGCCCACCATTCTTGCAGCGAGTTCCTCTGCGCGGGTTTCAACACCGACATGGTCGCGATCATCAATCACGTCGTTGCGATCCTGGGCCCCCATCATACGACCAAGACCAGCCGTCGCACCACCGGGGGACTTTACCGTATCGCTGTTTGCCGACGATGCCGATTGCACACCTTCGCTGCCGCCTGCGTTGCGACGAACCGAGTTCACGTCACGTGCGGCCTTTTCCAAACGGTTGGCGATACTTTCACCACGATCGACCATAAAGCTGAGGTCCTCAGTGAGCGCCCCTGCCTTTTCAATGTCCTCGCGCAGCCTTTCACCAGACTGCTCGGCCATTTCCTTAAGCGCTGTGATCGAGGTTTCCGCGCGTTCGTTGGCCGCTTTGAAAGCGGTCAAAAAGTTCTGCATATCCTCGCGACTGCGCCGAAAGGCCGCCAGCTTCCGGTTCAGGATGATCGCATAAATGATCGTTGCCACCAGCAACACGATCATCACAAGATCCAGATAGAACGCGAAGTCCATCAGCTATCTTCCTCGGTTAAGCGCGCACGATCACGAACCTGAATTGCGATCCTGTCACCCTTGCGCCCCATTAATCCCTTGAACAGGGGTACATCCCCGCACCGAACCTCGACTGGCGAGGTCGGACCAGTATTAAGAACCAGTCGGTTCCCAACTTCAAGGTTGATCACATCGCCAAGGGCCATGACCTGCTCATCAAGGACTGCCAATAGATTTACATGGGTCTGCCACAGTTCGTTTGCGAGGTGGTTTTCCCAAATGGAGTCACGACCGAACTTTTCACCCATGAACATCTGAAGCAGAAGTTCACGAACCGGCTCCAGAGTTGCATATGGGATCAGAAGCTCAAGACGACCGCCGCGGTCTTCCATGTCGATGCGCAGCTTCGCGACGATGGCAGCGTTGGCATGACGGGCAATGGTGGCAAAACGCGGGTTGGTTTCAAGGCGTTCAAAACGGAAGGTTACCGGGCTTAGCGGGTCAAACGCCGCTGACAGGTCACCCAGAACCACATGGATCATGCGTTCGACAAGGTTCCGTTCAATCGTGGTGTAAGGGCGGCCTTCGATACGCATTGCCGCCGTACCACGACGCCCGCCCAGAAGAACGTCCACAATGGAATAGATCAGCGCTGAATCAACTGTCAGTAGCCCATAGTTATCCCATTCCTCTGCCTTGAAAACACCAAGCATTGCGGGCAGAGGGATCGAGTTCAGGTAATCGCCGAAACGCAAAGACAGAATGTTATCAAGCGATACTTCGACGTTATCGGATGTGAAGTTACGCAGGGAAGTCGACATCATACGCACAAGGCGGTCAAATACGACTTCAAGCATCGGAAGTCGTTCATAGGCCACCATTGAAGAGTTGATGATGGCCTGAATGCCCGACTGATCGCCCGCCCCCGAACCGTCATCAAAGCCCAGAAGACTGTCAATTTCGTCCTGGTTCAGAACGCGCGCAGATGTACCGCCACCCATGGCGTCGGCCATTTCATCATCGCCGCCGCCTTCGTCGCCGTCATCGTCACCGAGCATGGATTCCCATTCGGCGGCCATATCCTCGCCGCCGTCGTCTCCATCCTCGTCATCGCCGCCTGCCATGGCTTCCCATTCAGCGGCGAGAGCATCATCATCATCGTCTTCATCAGCCATCAGCGATTGCTTCCTGAATTTGGCATTCGGGCTGCTACAAGATTATTGTACCAGCATTTCCTTGAACAAAACGTCGTTTATTTTCGCAGGCTTGGCTGCGGCACTCACCCGGATCAGAAGTTCTTCGCGCAGCCTGAACATCCCCTCTGACCCTGAAAGGTCTTCGGGACGCAGTTCGCGAAGATAAACCTGAAAGTTGTCAACAATGCGCGGCATCATCTGTTCGAC